>JALWUI010000057.1 GCA_027082775.1 Candidatus Kapaibacterium sp. | reverse complement strand
CCCATATCCTGGAGAAAGGGGCGGTGGTGAACCTGACGGAGGATGTGGATGCTTTTCTGCCCCGCAGCAAGATGCTGCCAGAGTTGCAGCGGAAGCAGCAGCCCTTTGAAGTGGGGGAGCAGGTCGAAGTGCTGGTAATGGATGTGGAGCCGGACAAACACTCCCTGATCGTTGGAATGGAAGGATTCGATCGCCCGCTGCGCTCTCCCCGTCCGGGCAGGCGAGGGGGACGACGTCGACCGGCAGAGCCAAAGGAAAAGACGGGGCGCGTGCGGCTGATGGATCTGCTCTCTGAAGAAGAACGACGGAAATTATTCGGTGAGCCGGAGCAGTCAGAAGAAACACCGGGGACATCGCAGGATACGCCGCCGTCAGGCGAGCAGTCTTCGACTGCTTCGGAAGAAGACCAGCCAGCGTCTCCATCCGAATAGTTGATAAGAAACAACGCTCTCCTCTCTGGCAAGTCGGCGCGTTGCAAGTGTAGCGTTGCTGTGCCGATGTGTAATGATCTAACCGGGAGCGCCGACTTTCGTCGGCACAACGTGCACGCTGAAGCGTGCGCTCCCAGTACGTGCATCTTAAAGCGTGCGCCTCTCTTTTGGAGCGCCAACCTTCGCCGGCAAAGGATGCCCGCTATAGGGTACACCTCAAGGAACGGGTAGGGGCGAAGCAATGCTTCGCCCGGTGGGCGACCCAGTGGGTCGCCCCTACAGGGGTCAGGAATTCCCTCTCCTTCCGGGAGAGGGTTCGGGGAAGGGAATTTGCCTGCTGAAATGTGCGCTCCCGGATCCTCTTCGATGGTCTTGCCTGTGTCCGGAATTTTTTGTAATTTGCTTTTCCCGGATGAGCGAAATGGCAGTTTCACAAAAGCTGGAGGCATTTCAATGACAGCAGTGTTTACCAGTTGGATGAAGGACTTCACTGTTCCAGAGGCATTGCTATCGGCAGGACAACTGGAAGGATGGCGAACGGAGGGGCGAATACAATTTGGCAAACCGGGGAAAGTAGGTGACGGATGTTTTGAGTTATTGCTGGACAGTCGTCAGGAGAAGGTGCTGATGTATGAGGAGATGATGGAAGTGGTGAAAGGGCAGGTGCGGGAAATGAATCTGCAGTTGGAGAAGGGGGCGTTGATCATAGGATCTCAAGCCTGTCAGGATACCTTACCATAAGACCATAAGCGAGAATACGGTGCTGGCAGGAAAGGGGGAAAAGTAAAATGGGCAGAAAAGAGATGTGGATTCTGTTGTGGTGGTTTTATGGGTTTTGGGGATTAAATGCGGCACCACCGCATTGTCAATTGTCAGTCAGCAACGCGTACGCTGGTCGGGAGTTCTGGATACGAGTGGTTCCGGAAGGGGATACGCATTGGAAATTAAAACTCAGCATACTGGGTTTGCAAGATAATACGGAAGTAAGAATCGATATTCCCGCCTTAGGCTGGCAGATGCCGCCGTTTCGGTTGCAAACAGGGGAAGTTCGAGAGCTTTCATCGGATCGGGAACTTCCGCTTCTGGATGTTCACGAGCAGATAGGAAAAATCAGCTACACAGCAATACGAATTCGGAGCTCGAAGCCAGTTGTTGTCACCGTGCTGGGAGGAGTAATAGCAGGTTCTCGAGCTTCGTATGTTGCTTATCCAGTGATGGTGTGGGGACAGCACTACGTTTTTGCCGGATATTATGATGCTGTCGGAGGACGGTATCCGATCGACGGCAAATCACCGCCGCCACAGGGGTTTTACGTGATCGGGAAGGAGGCGGGAACCAGTGTCCAGATTCGTCTTCGGGGGCACGGGCGGGGGTGGATGCGGATCAACGGACAGGATCAGCAG
>JALWUI010000056.1 GCA_027082775.1 Candidatus Kapaibacterium sp. | reverse complement strand
TCAATTACCCGACCATACGGCGCTTTGGGCGAAACTTTCAATGCTGTAATAAGCCGACTTTCTGTTCGCACATTTTCTCGAATTGCCAACGATTGCAGCTCACTCAATGGTATTTCTTTCGGCTCCTCTTGTCCTAAGGCATAAAAAATCTTCCCATCGCCCCGAATGTAAAGGGTCAGCAACTCTGACTCTTTCACCTCAACTTCCGTTACTTCGGGAGGAATGGACATTTCCATCACCTGCGGCTGACTCAAGCGGGTTGCCAGCATAAAAAAGGTCAGGAGCAAGAAGGTAATATCCACTAATGGTGTCATATCAATTCGAAATCCGATCCGCTTCTTCTTCTTGCGCTTTGGAGCTAAAGACCCCCGCTTCTGCCGGGGTTGCTTTCCTCCCGCGCCAAAATCAGCAGCACCCATCGATCTTTCTCCTCATCCTGTGAAACCTTATCCACCTTCTTTGTCTGTTACGAAATTGAAAACGGTCGCGTGCTGCCGCCGCATCACATCCATCAATTGCTCAATCCAGTGATACTCAATCCGCCGATCCGCATCAATAGCAAAGCGCGTTCTGGGATTGACAATACGGGTTTGACGAATCAATTTCTCCAGCAGACCGAGGCCAACTTTCAACTGTACCGCCGTGCGCATTTCTTCCGGTAAATCCTTGACCGATGCCAGTACCTGCTGCCAGTCCTTCGGATTGACCATTTCATAGTAATAAGAAGTATCCATTGCCACGGTGTCGATGGCAATTTTAATAATAGCCAGATCCTTGTCCGGTATCTTACTGGTATCCGCTGTCGACTTCGGTCGCTCAATAACGAACTTCTGCTGCGACTCCGCCTCTGTTTTAAATTTTGCTGTAAACATAAAAAAGGTCAGGAGCAAAAAGGTGATATCCACCAGCGGAGTCATATCAATGGAAATTCCCAGCCGCCGTTTCTTAATTTTCGGCACGGTTCTACTCCCCCAGTTTTACTTCTTCAACTTAATTGCCAGCAACTCCGTGATGCTCAGAATCGCTTCATCAATCATATAAGTAAAGTCATCAACCTTGGTGGTAAAGTAGTTATAGAACACGATCGAAATAATCGCACCGGTCAAGCCACCAGCCGTATTATACAACGCCTCGGAAATCCCAATGGCTAACTGTACTGCTGAAACCGTCCCGCTCAACCCCAATGCCATAAAAGCCCGAATCATTCCAATCGTTGTTCCCAACAACCCTACCATCGTTGCAATAGAAGCGATGGTCGATAAGATAACCAGGTTCTTTTCCAACAGTGGAGTTTCCAGATTCGTTGCTTCGTCAATGACCCGCTTGATCTCCAGCAGCTTCTTCTCCGCATCCAGGTTCGGATCATCCTTAATGGCCAGATACTTTTCCAATCCCACCCTTAAAATATTTGCCAGACTCCCTCTCTGTTTATCACATTCCGCCAGCGCGCCCTCGATATCATCCTCTTCGATTTTCTTCTGCACTCGCTTAATGAATTCTGCTAAGTCATCCTTTCCCCGCGCCTTTTTCAGCGAAAAACTCCGCTCGAAAACAAATGTAACGGAAATCAAGATCAATCCCATCAACACTGCTACCAATGGTCCTCCCGTATACACCGTCCCCAGCACATTTCCCGGTTTGGGCTCCTTCCGCTTCGTTCCATCTTTAAAGTTCCCCGGGTCTCCCATTACGAAGAAGTAAAAGGAAAAAGAAATAATCATCGCCAGCGTAATCACAATAACATTGAAAGCGTTTTTCATCGTACAAAGTCCCTTAATTAGTTCGACTCTTTCTGTTGCTCTATCAATGCTTTTCGGGCCTCATCAACGGATGAATAGATGTCAAAAATCAGCGTTAATTTGGTAATGATAAAAATGTTCTCGATCCCTTTTGTTAGGTTTGCCAAAACGATTTTTCCTCCCGCCTTGGTAAAAGTTGCATGGGCAGAGATCAGCACGCCAAGCGCTGTAGAATTCAAATAGCTTACTTTGCCCAGATCGATAATAACCTTTTTGATCCCCTCTGTCGGCAACTTTTTCAATGTATCACGCAATTGATCTGTTTCCTCTCCACCTATAAACTCCCCCCGCAATGTTACAATCGCCAGATCACCTTCTTTACGAACAACAATGCTCTCAAACATTGGCATCGACTCCGTTTATATTTTTAACAAAGTGCAATTATACAACTTTCTCTGCGGATGTCAAAACATCCCCAGGGATCCAATCGTTCCTTAGACGACACATTAAGAAGGCAAAAACTTGTCCAGAGAAAAGATGCCGGGGAATAGTTTTGGACAATTTTTCCGGGTTACAACCTTTGGCGAAAGTCATGGCCCATTTATCGGCGTTGTGATTGATGGTGTACACCCCAATATTCCAATTGATCTCGATCGCATCACGCAAGAACTCCACCGCCGCCGCCCTGGATTCACAGAACTGAGTTCCCAGCGTCGTGAAGAAGACCAGCCGTGGGTCATCAGCGGTATTTTCGAGGGCAAGACAACCGGCACTCCCATTTGCATTTTAATCAAAAACCAGGATGCCCGTCCCAAAGATTATCGTCACTTAGCACGGATTCTCCGTCCGGGACACGCAGGGTTCTCATACCTCCAGAAATACGGGATTTATGACTACCGCGGCGGAGGGCGCGCCAGCGGCAGAGAAACGGCGGCCCGGGTGGCAGCCGGCGCCATTGCCAGGCAACTCCTGGAATCAATGGGAATAACGATCCTTGGATTTGTTCGGCAAATTGGCACGGTCAGAGCAACAACCGTTATACCAGACTTTATCGAGCAAAACCCCTTACGAGCACCCAATCCCGAAGCTGCCAGCCAGATGGAAAGCGTGGTGCGACAGGTTCAGTCTGAAGGAGATTCCATTGGCGGGATCGTTGAAATCTGGATCGATGGGTGCCCTGCAGGGTTAGGCGAACCAGTATTCGAGAAACTGGAAGCCGACCTGGGCGCTGCGATGCTCTCCATTGGAGCAGTTAAAGGGGTGGAATTTGGCGATGGCTTCCAGGTTGCCACGCAGCGAGGCAGTGAGCACAATGACCCCTGGGAATACGACCCTGAAACGCAACAATTTCGGACAAAAACCAACCACGCTGGCGGTATCATCGGCGGTATTTCTACTGGCAATCGCATCGTACTTCGGCTGGCAGTCAAGCCGCCATCTTCTATTCAGCGTCCACAGCAAACAGTGGATCTGGAAGGCAATCCGGTCACTTTTCAAACTGGGGGACGACACGATCCCTGCATCTGTCCCCGCATTGTCCCGGTTGCAGAAGCAATGGCTGCCTTAGTGCTGATCGATCATCTTCTTATGCAATCCCGGCGTTCTGAACATCTGCTGTCTACATTGGAGCAACAACAACTCATAGACACCCAACTGCTACTTCTGCTGGCACTCCGTGCCCAACTTGTCCAACACCGTACGATTGACCCTGATATTTTGCAACACTTGCTGGAAACTTTTGTACAAATGGGGTCGATATCGAAAGAAGCGATCCTTGCGGTCCTACAACAGCTCATAGAAACCGTCCACTCCACGAATTCCCGATAACATCCGTTTTTTGCAGTTGGCAAAGTTCACAAAGAAAATGACCCGGAGAATAATGCTACCGGTAAAAGTGCTTCAGTTCGGAACTATTCAAATTCCGAATGCGCTCCTTTTAGCGCCAATGGAAGATGTTACCAATCTTCCTTTTCGCCTGATCTGCAAAGCGATGGGAGCAGATATTGTTTACACTGAATTTGCTTCTTCCGACGGACTGGTACGCAATGCAGCAAAAACCCTACAAAAAATTCGCATCGATGAGCGCGAACGACCAGTAGGCATCCAGATTTTCGGCGGCGATCCTGAAACTATGCGCCAGGCAGCACGCATCGCAGAGCAATTCGAACCGGATTTTATCGACATCAACTGTGGCTGCTGGGTCAAAAATGTTGTCCGGCGTAATGCAGGTGCTGCTCTTTTGCGGGATATCCCCCGAATGCTGCGCCTGGTCAAAACAGTGATCGACAGTGTTCGGCTGCCGGTAACTGTCAAAACTCGTTTGGGGTGGGATCGCCACTCAATCCGCATTGTGGAAGTTGCTCAGCAACTGGAAGACATTGGGGTAGCAGCATTAGCCATTCACTGTCGCACCCGGGATATGGGTCATCAGGGTACCCCTTTGTGGGAATGGATCGATCGTGTTAAGGAAAAAGTTTCTATGCCCGTGATTCTGAACGGTGGCATTACTTCGTGGCAAACAGCCGCAGAGGCTTTCTGGAACACACAGTGCGATGCGATTATGATTGGAAAAGCAGCTATTGGGAATCCTTTCATTTTTCGAGAGGTCAAATACTACCTGCAAACCGGACAGCCCCCCACTCCTCCATCGCTTGAGGAACGTATCGCCATCTGTTTGCAACATCTGGAGCTTACGCTGGAATTTTATGGCACCGAACGAGGAATCCGAATTTTCCGCAAGTATTATAGTGGATACTTCAAAGGGCTGCCCCGATCTGCTCAGCTCCGCCAGCAACTGGTCACAGCAGCCTCTTATGAGGAAGTACGAACGCTGTTAGAGCATTACCTCGAACAATTTCATCTGCACAGCACCTCGTTAGAACTTGCAACCAGCAGTGCAGAATGAAGAAATTCTCTGCAGAATACCTTCAGGAGCGGCTGCACCGTCACCGCCAATCTCTACGGTATCACTTCAAAAAACTTCCCTCCCGGCTAATGATTGATGATTTTCCAGTTTCCATTACCCCGCTACTCTCTCCTATTCCTGCTGCCCTCCCTCCCACAGGTCCCCTCTCGCTGGCTCTTCTGCGGAAACTCCACCAGGTCCGCGGAGAATTTCGCAAAAATGCCATCGTTCACCAAACGGTCCTGGTCGCAGTTAGCGGGGGAATAGACTCAACGGTGCTCACGGATGTCCTGTTTCTTCTTCTGCCGGAATTAGAATTGCTCCCAATTTTGGTGCATTTCAACCACCAGCTCCGTGGCGAAGAATCGGATCAGGATGCCGCTTTCGTTCAGCAACTTGCAGCGACTTATGGATTTCCGCTCATAACAGCTTCTGCTCCAGTTCGGGACTATGTCCGAAAAAAGCGATGGAACTTAGAACAGGGAGCTCGCCAGCTTCGCTATGCCTGCTTCGCGCAACTGGCATCGTTACTGAACATCCGATACCTCTGCACAGCACACATCAAAAACGACTTAGCAGAAACAGTCCTGCTCAACTTCCTCCGTGGTAGCTCCGTAACCGGGTTAGCGGGCATTGCCCAACTTCGCTCCCTTTCGGATCAAACGCTGCTCTTCCGCCCACTCCTGGGATGGGACCGCAGTGACATTCACACCTTCGCCCGTGCCCGCTCCCTCCAGTGGCGCGAAGACAGCAGCAATCAGGATTTGCGCTACCGACGCAACCGCATTCGCCACCAACTGCTTCCTTTACTGGCACAGCAATTTAACCCCAACATCATCGACACTTTAGCCCGCACAGCCGCTCATTTTGCTGATCTGGATGAATATCTGGATCACCTTGTCGCAAGCTTACAGGAAAAGCTCGTCGCAGAAAAAAGCGAGCATACCATTGCGCTCCATCTTCCAGCATTGATGGCACAGCCACCATTTTTGCAAAAAGAGCTCTTAGCTCGCCTTATTGCTCGCTCTTTTGGATTCACGCCGCAGTGGTACCAACTGGAACGAATCTTATCGGTTGCGCACAAACAAACCGGCACAATAGAAACCATTCAAAAAAATCTCGTTGCTCTTCGAGATCGCCATTTACTCATTCTCAGTACCCCACTTGCTGCTGTTTCTGTGCAAAAAACTATTGAAAAAACGGGTTGCTTCACCATCGACGGGAAACAACTCTGTCTCCGGGAGCTTCCCCGCAGCCGCTGGCGACGCTCAAAGAAGTATCACTTTGTAGACAGTGCCAAAGTACCGCAGCGCCTGATTCTCCGAACGTGGAAAGCAGGCGATCTCTTTCAGCCGCTGGGAATGGCAGCACCAATGAAACTGAGCGACTTTTTAACCAACCAAAAAGTCCCGGTGCTGGAACGTCCCACCGTCTGCGTCCTGACAACGCCAGACAATGAGATCATTTACGTCTGTGGCTATCAAATCAGTGAAAGATTTAAAATTGACGACAATACCCGTCGCGTGCTCCGGCTGGAATGGAAATCGATGGGACCAAACAAAGAGGCAAAACGGGAATGAGTACAGATCCTTTTGTTGTTGTGCACGGTAAGCGATTTAAGCGGCTTTTATCTGCTGAGGAAATTCAGGGAATCGTCCGGCAATTAGCGCATCAAATTGTCCAGCGACATCGCTCTGAAGAATTAGTTTGCGTTGTGATCTTAAAAGGAGCGTTTATGTTTGCCAACGACCTCATCCGGGCAATGAACATTCCCTGCGAAATTACTTTTCTCCGCGCTCAGAGTTACGGAGCACATATGTACTCTTCCGGCAAAGTCCATATTGAGTTTTTTACCAACCATCAGCGTTTGCAGGATCGCCCCGTGCTCATCATTGAGGATATTGTGGACTCCGGTCTCACTTTGCAGGCAATCCGGGACTATCTGGCACAGTACCGCCCGAAAAGCATAGAGACCGTGACCCTGCTTCTAAAACCCGACACTTTTCAGGGAACTCCGCCGGAATACGTTGGAAAAGCTATTGCACCGCTGTTCGTCATAGGATACGGAATGGACTATAACGAAGGAGGACGCTATTTACAGGACATTTACGTTTTGGATAGTGAAACAGCAGGGACACAAAGCACAAGCAACAATGGGTGAAAAACAACGACAACAGCCATCGCAACAGCCACCACAGCAGTCTCAGCGACGATCACCCTTACCGCCGAGACCCCCTTTCCCTCCGGGGCAGGGTGACCCCAGTCGCTTTCTGCGTGCCGTGCTGTTGTGGTTGGGGATCTTTGCATCCGTCATTTTCTTCTACATTATGTTCCAGAGCACGAATAAAGTTGAGTGGCAAATTTCCTACACAAAGTACCTGGAGCTCTTAGAGAACGACAGGATTGCTTCGGCAGTCATTACAAAGTCAGAGTTCAACGATTTCGAATTTCACGGTACCCTGAAGGAACCAATTCAAATTCAAATCGACGGAAAGCCGCGAACCATTCGCCATTTCGTTACGAAACTGGGAATCGTTGACTCTGAAACGGAAAAGCTGTGGCGTGCTCACGGCATCACCTGGACGTACGAAGAAAAGGAAAGTCCGTGGTGGAATATGTTCATTTCAATCCTTCCGTGGATTGCATTGTTAGCGCTCTACTTCATCATAGTTCGTCGAATGGCGAACAACGCACCGGGACGAAACATTTTCAGCTTTGGGAAATCCCGTGCTCGCGTCTTTATGCCCTCAGATTCCAACACCGTTACTTTCAAAGATGTTGCGGGAGCAGAAGAAGCAAAATACGAACTGTACGAAATCATCGAATTTTTGAAAGATCCTCAGAAATTCCAGCGACTGGGGGGCAAAATCCCTCGCGGTGTTTTGCTGCTTGGTCCACCGGGTACGGGAAAAACGCTGCTGGCTCGTGCTGTTGCTGGAGAAGCAAACGTTCCCTTTTTCTGGATTTCCGGTGCTGATTTTGTAGAAATGTTCGTCGGCGTCGGCGCCAGCCGTGTCCGGGATCTGTTTGAACAAGCCAAGCGGCACGCTCCCTGTATTGTCTTCATC
>JALWUI010000055.1:12282-26816 GCA_027082775.1 Candidatus Kapaibacterium sp. | reverse complement strand
CGTTGGTGGCCTCCGGGACCCCGACGCGTTACTGCCCAGGTCGCTGCCTACTAACGTCGGCGCTCCCAGCCGGCGCTCCCGGTAAGGTGCTCCCTGCTACTGGGAGCGCACGCTTTAGCGTGCATTTACCAGAAACGCACCCCTTAGAGCGCACTTTCTTTGCCGACTAAAGGGAGGCGCGCTGATGGGACGGTACGTGGTACAGTACCTTAGGGTGCACTTTCTTTGCCAACGAAAGTTGGCGCTCCCAGCTTTTGCCGATGAAAGTCGGTACTCTCAGCAGGTTGCAACCTCCACCAAAGCGGAACAGGATAAGGGTCAGCAGCTTGCGGATTTTGGATTGAACAGGGAAATCCCGAACGCCAACGATCAGGGAGCATCTGCTGATGGGGTAAAGTACTGCTCGATCCATTCCAGCAGCATAGGAAAGGAATCGCGGGGAAGCACGTACTGTGCTCCTGCCAGCTTTGCCGCCATCTTCTTCTCCGCCGCCGCCGGGTGCACCAGACCAACGATGGTTGCATTTGGAAAATGCTGACGAATGCGAGCAATCCAGTGGATACTATCAAGCTGATGACTCATCAGATCCACAATGAACCCCACCTCACCGGCTGTGTCCTCGCTATTGAACAAATCGTGGAGTTCTGCAGGCGATCGCAGAACCGTCACTCCCCGTACTTTGAGCGCTGCCTGCTTTTGAAAAAAGGGATCTTCGGTGTACAGTACCAATTTAACGTTCGCCATGCTCCTCAATGGTCTCCAGAATCGTATGGATGCACTGCTGTAAGATGGACGACTCCCACATCCGATTCATCCGGTTGTATCCATAGACCAGATTGCGCAACATACGCAACACAATGGAAATCGGAGGAGCCGGCTGCAGCATCGATGGAGTAAAACTTAAGCGGTTACTTTCGATAAAGGACCTGCACTCCTCATAGCTCAAAAACTTCCCCTGCTGGAAAGGATCGATAAAAACATCCAGCTCAGGAGCGTAGAGGACAAAATGCAGCGGCATATTGATCCCTACAACATCAATGCCTATTCGCCGGGCAAGGAGGAGATACACAATCGAAAGAGACAGCGGTGTTCCCCGCCGGGTCTGCAACACGGTATGAGCATAGCTGGAATCAGGATGGTAATACTCCTCTTCCCAGGCACCCCGAAATCCTTCCTGTTGAAAAAACAGGCGATGCAAACACTGGTATTTTTCCAGTCCCCCAGCCTGCTGTGCGGTGCACTGCGCCGCTAACCGATCCAGATATTGGCGCCAGAATGCAACATCGGTCTCAGGATACCCAAACCGGGAAATTTGAAAAAATACTTCTTCCAGAACCAACGGTTGATGCTCACTGATAGCAGCAACCAGCGATCGTTGCAATTGCTCCAGTGCTTCAACCTGATACTCACGAATGAAATTTTCGATCCACGACCGCTGCTCCGGCGTTGCCGTATGAGCAATGCGCCGCAGTTCCCGAATGACAGCAACTCCCCACTGCTGCAACTGCCGCCGAATGCTGTGCTGAACCGCCTGATCAGGATCCTCCATCAACTTTACAATGGCACGTAACTGCCGCTGATCGATGAAGGAATCCTCAGCTCGGTGCAGCACCTTGTCCATCGTTACTGCCTCATCTGCTCATTGAGTCGGGATACGATCTTCTGAAAGGCTTCTTCCGGATCATTGCAAAATACAAAGAGTTCCAGATCAGACTCACTAATCATTTTCGCCTCTACCAGATATTCAAAGTTAACAACTTTTCGCCAAAATTCCTCGCCATAAATGACAATCAACAAAGGTTTTTTAATTTTCCGCGTTTGCAGCAGGGTTAAAATTTCAAACAGCTCATCCATTGTCCCAAAGCCACCGGGGAAAACGACCATTGCTTTTGCAAAGTAGACAAACCAGTACTTGCGCATAAAGAAGTAGTGAAACTCGAAGTTCAGATGAGGCGTAATGTATGGGTTTGGATGCTGCTCAAAGGGAATGCTGATGTTCAGCCCAATGGAATCTCCTCCTGCCTCAAATGCCCCACGATTAGCAGCTTCCATAATACCGGGACCGCCGCCGGAGCAAATGTAATATCGATGCTTCGGCGGTAACTGCTCACTCCACTGGGTCAGCATCGTTGCCAATCGGCGAGCATCTTCATAGTATCGCAAAAACGGTTTGTGCCGCTCCAATTCCTGCAACTCACTTTCCAGATGCTGCCGCTGCTCGGTATCCTGCACTTCTTGCAGCGCTGCGGTCAGTGCCGCCAGACGACTCTGATACTGCTCAGGCGACGGAATGCGGGAAGATCCGAAGAAAATAATGGTGTTGTGCACCTGTGCCTTGCGGAAATGCTCCAGTGGATACAGATACTCAGCCAAAATCCGGATCGGGCGCGCTTCAGGGCTGGAAAGAAATTCTACATTGAAATACGCTTTTGCTGCCCGCGGAACGATCAGAGTAGCAGGGCGGAAGTTTTCTTCTTCTACCGAAAGCAAAACTGATTCCCGCTCCGGCACTCCCTGCAGTTCTTCCATCTGTTCCGACGTCGGCTGCTTCTTTTCACTCATATCACGCATCCTTTCGCAAAGTGAAACCCACCATCAACTACTAAAAACTGTCCGGTAATGTAAGGGGAACACGTCGAAAAGAAATACACTGCATTCCACACATCGTCGGGCGTTCCGAATCGCTGCATTGGAATTTGTTCCGGATCAATCGCGATCCCAACGGCACGGGGATCACCAATCACACCAGGGGCAACGGCATTGACCACATAGTGCGGTGCTAATTCCACCGCCAGAATCTGGGTCAGCCGGAGTAATGCCTGCTTCGTTAAATTATAGATGCCCCGCTGTTTCCAGATCTCAATGGCACCCAGCGAAGCAATGTTGACAATATGCCCCCCTTGCGGAGCAAGCGAGTGAACAAAGTGCTGAACCATCTGCCAGGCTGCTGTGAGATTCAACTTCCAGAGCCGATCCCACTCTTCCAGACTCAGACGGAGCAGCGGCTGGGCGGAAGGAAATTCCGCTGCATTGTTAATCAACACCGTCGGTTGGGATGAACTCTGCCGCACCGTCTCTACCATCGCTTTGAGTTCCGACTCAACCGTTAAATCTGCTGCCACACATTGCACAGCAACACGATAGCGATGTTCTAATTGCTGGCTATACTCTTGCAGCGCTTCAATCGCTCGAAAGCCGTGGAGCACCAGATTCCAGCCGTGCGCGGCAAACTGCTCTGCAAAGTATCGTCCCAGGGTACCACTTGCTCCCGTTATGAACACGGTGTTCACTTTTCCTCCATCGGCAATGGAACCAACTGCATATCACCGGTGACCGACAGGACGGACGATGGTGCTTTTCCCCATATCTCCTTCCGAACAACCGCTAATCCTTCCCACCGCCCGGTAAGACTATCCAGCACCGCACTGGTAACCGTCCCAACCGACTGGCCATCGACCACCACTGGCTGCCCAGCAGTCAAAGGGGTTGTGCTCCGAACGCCATACAGCGAACGTTGCAATTTCCCATAGCTATCGATCCGCGCAATGACTTCCTGCCCAATGTAACATCCTTTGTCAAAACTCACCATCCCCCGAAGTCCAACCTCCAGAGGATTAAAGGCTGAGATCCACTCCGCTCCATACGTTCCTATCCCCTGCCGAATGCGTCCGCTGTGATACGCTACCTCTGACAGATGCTCCACACCATCCCACGGTTGCGCTGACGAACGGGATACAATCCACAATGTTGTTGTCTTCCCATCAAATGGGAAATAGGGAAGGATAACCTGATCATCGGCAACTGCCGCCGCAACCTGTGCGTAGTGCGCAACCAGATCGCCGGTTGAATCGTAGGTTTCAGAAGTGGAATGGACAACAAAAATGACGCTCCACCGATCCGTTTCATCCTGGATCCGCACATCTTCGATAAAGACATTCCGCCGAATCCACCGGGGAAATGTTTCCCGCTGTTCAGGATCGCCAACGATCAGAAGATTCGTCGGTGTTATGATGACAACCAGTGCAACATTGAGGATGCGGGCTTTTTCATTGACAAAAACTGTCCAGACCGCCGATTGCTCCCCTCCGCTCATAACATCGTTTGTGCTCAACCGCTGCACCAGATCCCGCGCATCTCGCCCCTCCAGCCGCCAGACTGCCCACTGAAGCGGATACAAAGCTCTGACAGTAGCGATCAATCGATCCAGATTCTCTATTTTGCGGTTTTGCATGTTGATCCTTAATGGGAACGAACACGACCTGAAATGAAGCCGTATGTGAGACGTTTCGCTGTGCTGAGTATTTATCTGCTGTGCGGAGGGATACTTTTCGCACAACTCCAGCCGTACCGCATCTTTTTTACCGATAAAGGCGACTCAGTCTTTGTCCCCGGATCACCGTTGTACGAAGCAACGCTGCAATTGTACACGCCACGTGCATTGAAGCGGCGTGCAAAGGTGCGTCCTGCCGATTCTCTCCTCACCCTGCAGGATGCCCCCGTTGCTCCACGCTATGTCCAGACAGTAATGGAATTTGCTGATACGCTCCTGATGCGCAGCCGGTGGTTCAACTACATTGTTGTACTGACAGACAGCCTCCGCATCCACCACATTGCCGCTCTGCCTTTTGTACGAAAGATCCAACCAGTTGCCAGCAAGTTTACACCACAATCACCCTACCAGTCGGTGGTATTTCCAGCGGTTGCCTATGGGCCAGCCTTCCACCAATTAGCCCTGCTCAACATCCCATTTCTCCATACCTTGGGCATCGACGGCACCGGCGTCCTGATTGGGGTTACCGACACCGGTTTCCGTACCGATCACGTTGCATTCCAGCATCTGCGCCCTGTCGCCACTTACGATTTCATCCAGCGCGATACCATCGTCGCCTGGGAGCCCGGAGACCCCATCGTACAGCCAGAACACGGGAGCGCTGTGCTCTCCGTACTGGCAGGCTATTATCCCGACTCTCTAATTGGCGCTGCATATAATGCCCAATACGTTCTGGCAAAAACGGAAGATCTTCGGTGGGAACGCCACATCGAAGAAGACCATTATCTGGAAGCGCTGGAATGGTTCGATCGCCTCGGTGTCGATGTGGTATCGACGTCCCTGGGATACCGGGGTTTCGATGCTCCTGAATACAGCTATTCCGCCCAGGATCTGGATGGTCGCACCACTCTGGTTGCTCAAGCAGTGAATCTGGCAGTTGCTCGCGGGATGATCGTTGTTGCCGCCGCTGGGAACAGTGGCAATGCACCACATTCCATTCTCTCTCCTGCTGATGCTGATAGTGCCATTGCCGTCGCTGCCCTACGTCCCGATGGTACTCCTGCCGGCTTTTCTTCCCGCGGTCCACGGGTCGATGGAGTGCTCCGACCAACGATAGCAGCACAGGGCATAGCGGTTCGCTGCATCGATGCTCGAACGACGGATCGATTCTCCTACGGCGGCGGCACTTCTCTGGCAACACCACTGATCAGCGGCGGTATCGCCTTAATGCTCTCGGCATTTCCTGAGCTAACCCCGTGGCAAATCCGATCTTTGCTCCACACCACTGCTTCGCAGGCAACCCATCCAGATCCGAAGCAGGGATACGGGCTGGCAAATTTCCTCGCCGCGCTGAACGCCTACGACATCCTGCTCAGTCCCCACATCTTCATTACCCGCTTAGATTCCGGACTATTCCGCATTGGCACTTTTGCTTATTCATCCTATGCTCCGCTTCAACTCGTTGCCGACTGCGCTTCGCTCGACTCTCTCTGGCAGCAGTCATTTGCGATGGAGCAATGGGGCAATGCGCCGTTCTTTTACTTCGATCTGGCAACCTCGCAGCTCCCCCCGGTGGATTCACTGGTGGTGCAATTTGTGGCAACGGACCCTTTCCGACAGCGGCAATCTCGCCCCCACCGCATTTCTTTACATCCAACCACATATCCCCACGCCCTCCCGAAGTTACTGCCGCAATTCTTCCCCGCACAGTCGATTCGGCTCTCTGCCATCGACAACGCAACGCTGCTGGTAGACCTTCCTGCTCTCACAACACCGGTACATATTGCACTCTACAGCTTCGATGGTCGCCGATTGCTTTCCACTGTCTTCTCAACACCTCTACCTTCCTCACAACTGCTTCAGCTTCCCCCTATGAGTCCCGGTAGTTACGTGCTTCATCTGTGGAACACTGATTTCCAGCAATCCTTCCTCCTTATCGTGCCAAATCACAGCGGGGAAATCGTCATAATACCGCAGAAAACAGAGAATCTCGGAACAAACTGATAAGAGAACCATTCCGGAGACTTTACCCATAGCGTCATTTCTACCGCTTGCCCAACAGTATCCTGTGATCGATGTCCGCACGCCGGCTGAATACCGGCGGGGACATATTCCAGCAGCGCACAACGTTCCGCTTTTTTCGGATGAAGAACGCGCACTGATTGGAACATTGTACGCACAGCACGGTCCCGATGTTGCGCTCAAGCGCGGGCTGGAACTGGTAGGACCTCGGTTCAAAGATTTCATCGACGCCGCTGAACAAATTGCTGCCGGCGCCTCAACACTCTGCGTCTACTGTTGGCGTGGCGGGATGCGCAGCAGAAGTCTGGCTTTTCTCTTTGAATTAGCAGGATTTACAACCTATACGCTCCAGCGCGGCTACAAAGCCTATCGGAACTTTGTCCTCCAGCAATTTGCTACTCCTCGAAGATTCGTAGTTCTGGGTGGATACACCGGATCGCTCAAAACGCAGATCCTGCGGCTGCTGCGCGACCACTATGGTCAACCGGTGCTGGATCTGGAAGCGGCAGCCCATCACAAAGGCTCTGTTTTCGGTCATCTGGGTGAACCGGCACAGCCAACGCAGCAGCAGTTTGAAAACGAGCTGGGATGGCAACTGTGGCAATTACCCGACCAACGATGCTGGATTGAAGATGAAAGTCGATGGATCGGACAATGTATTATCCCCAAACCGCTGTGGGAACAGATGCGGAGCGCTCCGGTCGTTCTGCTCCAGATTCCGCGAGAAATCCGGATCCAGAACATAGTCCAGCACTATGGACAACATTCCACGACAGAACTTCGAGCAGCGATTGAACGACTGCAAAAGCGATTAGGACCGAATCGCTACCGCGACATTCTGCAATTTCTGGAGTGCGGCGATCTGGAAGCAGCCGTCGACATTCTGCTGGACTATTACGACCGCACGTACCAGTATGCGCTGGAACACAACCATTCACAGGTGTTTCCGTTTACACCCTCGGCTTTTACCCCCGAAGCTATAGCGCAGGAATTAGTGGAATGGCACAAAGTCTTAGAGCACGAATGGCAGACACCCCAACTGTCCGACTAACCCAATTATGCCACAGTGGCGGCTGTGGCTGCAAAATCGCGCCCGGACTACTCCAGGAGATTCTGTCAAAGATCTCCCTGCCGGCGCAGCATCACTATCAGCAATTGGTGGTCGGCAATGCGTTATCAGATGATGCAGCCGTTATTGATCTCAACAGTGATCACTATTCCCTGCTGACGACCGATTTTTTTCTCCCCATTGTGGATGATCCAGAGGATTTTGGCAAAATTGCAGCAGCAAATGCGTTGAGTGACATCTATGCAATGGGCGGTACGCCGGTTGCCGCCTTAGCGCTGGTTGGTTGGCCCCTAAACCATCCAGCGCTCCAGCTTTCCAGCGAGGAGCACGCTGCCGTTGTTGCCGCTATTCTTCGAGGAGCGCAAGAAATCTGCCACCGGGCGTACATCCCCATCGCTGGTGGACACAGTATCGACAACGCCGAGCCACTGTTCGGACTGGTCGCTCTGGGAACAGTCCCAAAATCTCACCTTCGCACCAATGCCGGCGCTCAACCGGGCGATGTCCTCTTTCTCACCAAACCCTTAGGAGCTGGCATCTACGGTGCAGCGATCAAGAAAGGAACGCTCTCAGAAGAAGACTACCAGCAATTTCTGGAAACGACCACCACCCTCAATGCGGTCGGCAGCGCCTTAGCGCAACTTCCCGCCGTCCACGCGCTTACGGACGTTACCGGCTTCGCTCTCCTTGGTCACCTGCTGGAACTCTGCACCGCCAGCGGCGTAGCTGCGGAACTCTTCTTCTCCCGCATCCCCACCCTGCCGAATCTTTCCCACTACATCGCTACCTCCGGTGTGCCGGGCGGAACCAAACGGAACTGGCAAAGCTACGGGCACCTCATCTCGCCACTTTCCGAGGAGCAGCGCTTCCTCCTCTGCGATCCTCAGACCAGCGGCGGTCTCCTCATCGCTGCTGATCCAGCCGCAACGTCAGAGGTTATCGACATCCTGCACACTCACCAGATTCCCTTCACAACCCCCATCGGCAAGCTCCACCCACCTGATGCCTTCCCCCACCGCATCACTGTGCGACCGTAAAGCGGAGGTTCCTGGGCTCAGCGCATCTTCGTACACTTGCCTTCGACCGTAGGGACGCTGGAAATGCTGTGCAAAATGCTCAACCGACTACATCCCTGTTTCGAGCAGTAGATGATCGAAATACTTTAAAGAACCACTGAAGCTACCGACTGACTGCAAGGCTACTCAATTGGGTTTATAAGGTCGCGCTCGCTTAGTGAACCGAAGCTACCAACTGACTGCAACACTACCTCCAATTGCAAACAGCTATTGCCATTATTACCATCTTTTCCCGCTAATATCGCAGAAGAAAATCCAATAAGCCATTCCCCCTGCTATTCTGGGTCTGAGAACGTCCACCGGATCGCCACATCGCAAACAAGATTACATCGCTCCCTGCAACCTCCGCATCTAGCAATGTCTGTCAGATTACCACGCAGGGTCACTCCGGCGAACCAAGTTGCGGATAAGTCAACACCAAAGCGGCACTGCCCAAAAGAAAATAGACAATTTGCATTCTTGAAAACTTCGTTCCCTTTGCATAATGCAAATAGTGCCACACAAACATAATTGGATAATACCAGAGTGCGAACCATGCCCATACCGTACCTTGCCTGAAAGGAAACCATAAAATGAGCAAGCCCAGCAAATTAAATCCCAGCATCTGGCTTGTGAAATCAATGAGTAAAAACCTCATTGCCTTTCCTGCCTGCTCAGATGTGCTGGCAGCCTGCTGCAGATCAAACCCCGCAGCCTGGCTGAGCATCTTGTAAGCAGCAGACTGATTAAAAGTCCACAATAAGCTAATCAACAGCCCAAGTCCGCTGAAATAGGTGAAAACTATCATCGCGAAAACCATTGTCGACATCATAGAAAGTACCCCTTAGTTTGTAATCATCAACTGTCTAATCGTTTGCTCAATTCCTCGTCGTCAAAAATTGAAAGATCGTTTTGGAGAGCAACCCGGAACCTATTCTCACTTTTTCATCTTCTTCCAGGACAGGCTGTCCCTGCTCTTGCGCAACGTTGTTCTACCTTATTATCGTACTCCATACCCCGAATCCCCTCACTTCTCAGGATGCGAATGCTCCATCATCGGACGATGTCGGTGATGATGGTATCCTCGCAGTTCATTGTACTGCTGAATCTGCTGTGGGGTCAGAAGTCGTGTCATCGCCAGGTGGTACTTCAGGTGCACAAACCGGAGCTTCCCATACAGCTCTGCACTTTCAGCAACCTTCCGCCGCAGAAAAGACTCGGTGATGGTTCGGCGCGCAAATGCACGATCAATCTCCTTTTCAACCTCCAGAAGCTGCTTCCCCAGCGGAATTGCCTCAGCCCGCATCTTTTCATACAGCTCCCGCGTCTTCCGATACTGCTCCGGCGTGAGTGCCAGCTTCCCCGCCTCATCAAGATCCAGCACATGCCGCGGTCCCGGATACCCATTCAACTCCGCTGCCTTCGCCATTCCTCCAAACGGCATACCGGACCCCGCCAGCAGTCCCCGCACATCCGCCTCCGACAGCGCTTTAATCTCCCGCTCCTCCTGCCCCGCATACGGTGATCGCTCTTCAGCCTGCTGCGCCTGTGCGCTAACGGTCAGCACCACGACCAGAACCCCAAAAACACCCAGCCATCTCCGCACAGTTACACACCAGTGCCGATGCATCATCCATCTCCACATTTGTTGCACATTCTTTCCCCGCATTTCTTCTCTCGCACCCCTGCTATGTCGAAAACTCACGATCCCCATCCTGCCAAGCCTCATCTCGACATTCAAAAACAGCCGCCTTGTCGGAAAGAGGTCACTCTACTCCCCACGCTTCTTGCCATTTGCTTAGGAAACGACCATCTGTTCCGAATAATGCCAGAGCTACCAAAAGAACTTCTCCATCTTTCAGCATCCCGATATTGTTCAATACAGATTTCTTACAAACCTGAATGGCCCCTTGGATTGTTTGATAACCGCACCCCACCTCAACGGACACCCTGAAGAGCTTCCCCTTCGCATTCTATCCATCCCAGAGTTCACACCTTCAGCTTCCCCTACCGCCACACAATCCGCTGAAGGGAGCGGTGTCCACTCGATGGAAGCTGGAGGCTGAGAAAGTAGACTCCCCCGGAAAGGGCTGGTAGCTTGAATGGTGTATTGCAGGGAAGGTTTTCGATGCGGAAAACCACTTTGCCACGGAGATCGAAAATCTGGAGGTTAACATTCCGGCACTCGCCGAATATCCATCCAATTTGCTGATGCCGAAAGAATCGGATGTCAATTGCCGGGGTATCCCGCTTTACAGCCGATGGAAGAGGAACCGCCGCTTTTTGCACTCCCGTTCCCGGAACGCCTACGAATACCGTTGGGGTGGAAGTATGATCGATGTCGATGGCAAGGGCGAACGGATACGCCATCCCCTGATTCTGCCGTATCCACCTACGTCCACCATCCGCTGAATACCATACTCCATTGGACGCCGGGTCATACCCTCCAGCATCGAAGGCGCTGGAAGATGTGGCATAGAGAATGCTGGAATTTGCAGGAACGACCGCAACTTTCCGCAGAAAGTTATCGATAAGAATTTTTGTCCACGTATCTCCACAATCCGTACTTCGATAGAGCCCTTTGCCGGGACCAAACACCGCAACATACACCCAGCAGGGATTGTTGGGATCCGTTTTGACATCGAAAACCCCCTGGTAATTCCAGTCCCAGAAATCGGTTCCGTTGCCAATCATCTCTGGATGGCTCACATCGACCCAATGCAATCCTCCATCGATTGAGCGCCATACGCCTTTTTCACCCCCGGCGTAAACGATATTTCCATCGAAGAAATCAACAGCCGTAAACCGACATCCATCACATTCAAACACCTTCTGCCAATGGGCCCCATCATCAGCGCTTTTGTACACATCCCGCTGCGCAGTAACATACAGAGTGCGGCGGTGCATAGGGCTCTGGACATCCATCGACAGCCCCATAATCTGAGCATTCGGCAATCCAGCATTGGAAAGTACCCACTTGCCCCGCTCCCCGGTGTGTTCGTTCTTCAGCAAATACGTTGGCGCTTCGCCCGCCTGATTTTCTGATTGCGACGCCCACACCACGTTGGGTCTATCCGGATCGGCAAGAATAGTTGCACAATTTCCTCCAAACCCTTCCCAGTTTCCGGTGTAAATGGTATCGTTACAGCTCTGCCAGCTCGCCCCGCCATCCAGACTGCGCCATATTCCCATATCGAAGTATCCCACGTACACAATGGCGGGATCAGCATCGCTAATGGCAATATCCATCACGTTGACATTATCAAGCCCGCGGCTGCGCCAGAAACCCGGTTTCACCTCATCGGTGAAAATATTGGTAAAAACATCTCCACCGTTTGAGGAGCGAAACACCCATTGAGAAGTCGCCCAGTACAGGGTATAAGGATCGGACAAATCCCTTCCGATGGTCTTGCAGATCCCGTGGAAATTTGCCCCATAGCACCAATACACATCACCATTGAAAAAGGTATCCCATTGCAGCACAGAGCCAGTCTGCACAAACGTGCGCCCACCATCGGTCGACGTAAACGTTCCAGATCGGGAATTCCACGGATACGGCTCTCTCGGATCGATCAATTTGATCACTTCCGGACGTTCAGGATCCAGCCAGAGAATACCGGTGTAATCAGACAGCGGATCACCCCAGTGTTGCCCTCCGTCTGTACTTTTGTAAAGCTGTCCTTCCAGATCAGTCCAATACCATTGAGCATCGCAACGGGCATGCATCGTGGTCACGTACACAGTACCGGAATCATTCGGCGCCAGCGCCAGATCCAGAATCTCCGGCAAGTCCGCCGTAAGATTCACCCAGTGCTTCCCTCCGTCAGTACTTTTGTACACATCGGCACTGCCACACGCAAACCGGTCGGCACCGGTGAGCACATAGAGTCGATCCGCATCGGTCGGATCCACGACTATCTTCAGAATCCGAAGACTATCCGGCAAATCCACACTCACCTGCCACCAACTTTCCCCATTATCCGTGGACTTGTACACAACCCCATCCTTCGCATTATACGCCGAGTGGCAACTCGCGTACCCGACCGCAGGGCGATCCGTTGCAAAGGCGATATCGGTAACATAGCCCGAATCCAGCACCTGCACCACAGATTCCCCGCCATCACTGCTCCGAAAAATCCCATTCTCCGTCCCAATGCAAACAATATCCCCATCAACCCGATGAAACCCGACCGCCGACACGTGCGTTTCCGTCAATCCACGACTGGCACCAATCACGTCCCAGGACATTCCCCCATCCGTACTCCGATAGGCACCACTGAGATCACTTCCGGCAATAATAACCCCGTTCACACTCCCCCCAACGACCGTAAACACGCCTCCACCTCCCGGATTCGTCCGCTCCCACCGGTGACGCTGCGCCAGCCCCTGCGCAGCCACCAGCATCCCCAGGACCACCACAACCACTCTGTTCATCCCCTCACCTGCAATTCCAAACTAAGACAATTCCACCCACAAAGATACGAAGAGTAAAAAACACAGCCTTCCGCTGCACCGCTGCACCCCCGACAACCTCATAGCTATGCTCTACCAGCAGACATTCACCACCTACTGCCTACAAAGATAGAAATTTACCCCCAGAACGGCAAGATTCATTGAGCACTTCAAAAATCCTTACGCAATTTTAGCCCAATGATGCTGAACCGACGACATAACCCTTTTACTGAAAATCAAAGAGATAATCGAAGCTCCAAACCTGAAGACTTCCCGCAGATCACAGCAATCCTTCACCTGTACAGAATGGAACATTTAGATAAGGGCTAAGCCTTACTGGATGAAAAACCAGATGAAGGTATGAAAACGCTTCGGCTATGTACCTGCACTAAGAGCCATATATCACATTATTTTTTCATTATCAGCAATTACTATCTGCATTGCATATAGCCAACTATCAAGCAATGCTAATTCAAAAACCAAAAGTTTGAGAGCTCAAAAGTTTCTGGTATTTTTGAGGGCGTAGGTTCCTTCGCTACCATTACTTAACGGGTGGCGGGTATCTGAAGTCACCGAAGGTGATTTGGGTAAGGACAATGCCCACTTGTCAGACGAAGGAACCATACCATATTGTTCTTCATTATCATTTTTTCTCTTTCTGAAGAGAATTTAGTATACTCTGCATATTGTCAATTTTTTTGCTCATTTCATTTATTTCTTTTTGAATTTGCTCTATCCTTTCTTTTTCACTACACTGTGGAGCCCAACTTTCTAGCTTAGAAACAAAAAAACCTAATCTGTCGGTAGCAGAGCGAATCTCTGAAATACTTTCCCTAAGAGGCATAATTTCCTCTCTGTATATCGGTATAAAATACCACGGCGGTGGACAGCCCTCTTCTACCCACCGTCTCCACCGATATCTCCATTCTCCAAAATTTTCCTCAAGAAATTCTTCCAAAGCTTCTTTAACTATCCTTTTTAGTTCTTCTTTTTCCATACGATCATCTCTTTTCTAAAGATACTTTTTCTATAGACTTTATTGCAGCAGCTACCATTATTCCAATAAAAATCATACCAATGATACCCAACAAGATACTCATTACTTTTCCTAAGAGCGTGTGAGGCGTTACGTCTCCATATCCTATGGTTAATGCGGTAATAAAAGAGAAATATTGAGCATCCCAAAAATCGATTTTTTCTACAATACTTATAATAGCACCCAATAGAACAACGGTAATAAAAAGAGAGAACAGCACTTGAATCGCCGAAGCAAGTAACGAAAAATATGTTTTTAAAAATTCTAACACATTGATCATCTATGAACATCCTCTTTTTGTTTTTGGTGCTTTCGCCTCACTCGCTCATATATACATTCCAGATACTCCATATTCGGAATAATACCTGCAATAGCGCGCATATACATCGCTCTAGGTGAAATCATACTCCTTTTTTCTTCAGCCTATCGGATGGGTTTTCAACCTTTGCGAAGCTCGCTTCGCTTATATGGGTATAAATCTCCGTTGTCTTATTGTTGCTCTTATGTTCAAGCATTCCCTGAAGGTATCTTAGATCAACTCTACCTTTCTGTCTTCCTAACTATCTTCACTTCCTATTTTCCTCTCAATTCCTGATTATAAGGAATTCAGATTACAGTTTCTTCGAGGAC
>JALWUI010000055.1:0-12272 GCA_027082775.1 Candidatus Kapaibacterium sp. | reverse complement strand
GGACCATTGTTTCTCCAAAGCCTTTCATCATAGTCTTAGAATCTGCCAGAGGTTACTGTCCATACAATATTACGCAACAACGTATGGCAAAAATACATCATTTTCTCCAAACGTGAAAAAGCATAGTGACTTTCCCTAAAACTTCTCTGTTTGGAGATGCGTATGAAGCAAATGAAGGTCCCAACAGCAAGGTGGGCCAGTAGAGCTCAAAAGTAAACAGGTGCTTTATACATAAACAGGTGCTTTATATAGCTACGATGTTTGGCATCTTAAGAATGTATACGAAAACCTATCAATGGACTCTGCGACCTATTGTCATTCCCGCATCGCCTGGGTTTTCAAAAAATTCTAAAGCAAGTGAATAACATCACTGATGAGGTAAGAGGAAGTTCTTTCCGAAGGAGCTCCCCGGGAGGGATTCGAACCCCCGACCTAGTGGTTAACAGCCACCCGCTCTAACCAGCTGAGCTACCGGGGAGTAGCATTTTCAAGAGTGCGGAAACGGGGAATCGCTGGAATTATTGTAACCTCAGACGGAGCTTCGCCGCTGCCGGGAACACTGGGCAAAGCGATGGCGATAGGTATCGCTCTGAAGCAGGAGTAGACCTCGCTGCTTCCGGGGACACCGGATAAAGCGGTGGTACCAGGTACGCAACGGAAGCTGATCTTTTCCTGTCAGCAGCGATGATGAACGGGACACGCTGCGGGGTTCTGTTCCAGGAATGATGAACGGAACTGCTCCGGCGCACAGCCGCCCGTTGTCGCTATCCCCTTCCTGCCAGCAGCTATAATGGATGGAACACGCTTCGGTGAACACCTGTTCCAGGGATGATGAACGGAACCACCCTGAGGCGCAGCCGCCTGTGGTTGCTATCTCCTTCTTTCAGCAGCAATGGTGAAATGCCTTATCTTGCGTATTGGGAACGCCATAAACCGTTCCTGTCAGCAGCGATGATGAGCGGAACACGCTTCGGGGGTTTTGTTCCAGGGATGATGAACGGAACACTATTATCGACGACGCCGGGATGAAAAAGGAAGTGCGCTTCCTCCAGCAGCGATGATGAATGGAGCACAATTCGGCGGAATTCTGTCCCAGCGATGATGAACCGGAACACGCTGTGGCGGAGTCCGGTCCGGGGCGTTTTTGATCTCGCCCGGTGGGGAAGCTGGTGGTGGTGCTAGGCGGATCGCTTTGCGCCGCTGCTTCACTCCAGCCGGCGGAGCACACCGGCAAGGAAGTGGGCAACCACCAGCGCAGCGAGTTTCGCAGTTCTGCCGTCCTGATCGTAGCGGGGATTGAGTTCCGCTACGTCCATTAACTTAACCTCCTCCTGCGCGCCCAGGTAGTACGCAGCATAGCAGTAGTCCTCGGCGGAAAATCCGACCGGCGACGGGGCACTGACACCGGGGGCATCGCTGGCACGGACGCCGTCCAGATCGAAGGTGACATAAACAGCATCGGTTCCCTGTCGCGCTTTGCGGAAAGCCGTTTCCAGCGCTGGGACAAATCCCGATCGGTAGATGTCCTGCAACCAGAAAATACTCATTTCCTCCTCGCGCAGAAATTCCCAATGGGAATGGGCGTTGGCAAACCACTGAACGCCGAATTCCACCAGACATCCGGGCGGAATGAAGACATCGGGATGATCCAGCAACTGCCGAAATGGAGAACCAGAATGAGCCCGTTGTCCATCAATCAAAGGGCGAACGTCCAGATGCGCGTCCAGGTTCACAATGCCAATGGCGTCATAATGCTGCCCCAGAGCCGCACCATTCGGAAAGGCAATGTCGTGTCCTCCACCCAGCACAATCGGCACCCAGCCCTGCTCCAGTGCTGCCCGCACAACGCGCTCCTGCCGCCAGTGAATTTCCTCCAGTGTCAATCCCTCAACGTTCAGATCCCCCAGATCCGCCAGATGCAGATCGGGATGATCCAGCGAGGACTCATAGAAAAAGGGAGTCAGGCGATACAGAAAGTGGCGGATTGCGGCTGGACCCTCGCTGGCACCAGCCCTCCCTCCATTCCGCTGAATCCCAATATCCTGCGGAACGCCGAAGATGAGCACCTTTAGATCTGCTAAGATCCCCGGCTCAACCGTCGTATGCACCAGCGCCGCAAGTCGAACATCCGTTTGATCCGTGGGTTTGTGCTTCGGATATTGGGATAGATCCACGGGGCGGAACCACTCTTCAAAAGGAAATGCCATTGTCATAGTGCCGTTGTTGTTTCAGTTGAATGTTTAATTGACCATCGGGTGATCAGGCGCGCGGGCAAAGACGCGGTACAATCCTCCTAATTCCTCCATAATTCTCCGCCACAGATCGCGCCCTTCGGTATGAAAAATATCTTCTGGCAATGCATTTGTAACGATCCACGCATTCTGTTCCAGTTCCTGCTCCAGTTGCTGCGGTGCCCAGCCAGCGTAACCGATAAAAAAGCGGAGGTGGGATTCATCGATATCCTCAACGAGCAACCGTTCCTTGAGCTGTTCAAAGTCTCCACCCCAGTAGATATCCTCAAAAATCGGGAAGCCAGATTTCAGTGAGTCCCCGATGCGGTGGAGAAAGTACAACGATTCCTGCTGCACCGGACCGCCGAAGTAGAGTGAGGAGCTCACGCCCCGGAATTCCTCGACCGCATCCCCGACGGTAATCTCCAGCGGGCGATTGAGAATCGTACCAAACGCACCTTCATCTGGCTTGTAATCTACCAGATAAACAACGGTGCGCCGAAAGTTCGGATCCAGCATAAAGGGTTCTGCCAGCAAAAGCACGCCGGATTTCAACTTGGTTCGATACCGCTTTTTCCGCGCCATCCGCAGCTCCTTACTGTTTATGCTCTTGCGCCGTTTCTTGCTCCACCCACTGGAGATAATCGGGATTGCCTTCCAGCACTGGAAGGGCTAACACGCACGGAACGGTATAACTGTGCAATTGCTTGATCCGCTCCAGCAATGCTGGAAATCGTTGCACACTTGTTTTAAGAATCAGCACGGCTTCCTGATCCCGCTCAAAATTGCCCTGCCACCAGTAGCAGGACTGCATATTTGACAACACATTGGCGCACGCTGCCAGGCGCTCCTGCACCACCGTTTCACCAATCCGTTGCGCTTCTTCCGTCGATGCAGCCGTTACATAGACCCAGTAAATTTTCGGTTGCATCCGGCTATCCTATGCTGCTGCTTCCTGCTGCTCCTGCAACCGCTTGAGCTTCCGCTTCTTCTTTTTCTTCAGCCGATACTTCCCGTAACTTCCCCGAAAAATTTTTCCTCTCCGCGTTCGACGATCCCCTTTGCCCATTGCTTCGTTACCCCATTTGTTCGTGACACATACTCACCGCGTGTTTGTAAAGGCTATAACGTACTGCCAATGCACGAATTTTTCTCTGTTCCAATCGCCCATCTCTTTGGGCACACCAGAAAATTCTGCCCGCTTTCGTGCTCCATTTCTCACCCTTTTCCCTCGCCTCATTGAAAAAATTTCAGCATAGCAAACTCGCCTCAAGCCACGCTCCACATCCGCCTTCCCCTCGTCTCACTGAAAAATTTTCAATTCATTGCAAAATCAGCACTCTATCCATTCCTTCTCCCGACTGCAAGGGTCAGGAATTGTCATCCTTTTTCCATCGCCGCTGCCGATGCTCAGGGTATATCTGCCGCTACCCACGACGCTGGTGCGTCCAGAATGCGCTGGCGAAAGCCGCTGTGCCCGAAACATCCACCTGTCAAAGATCGCTGGCTTTCCACTGCTCTGCCGACTTACTTTTCCAGCCACTGCTCATATAACTGCTGGAGTGCTGCGGAAGTATACTGAGGCTGTTGATACAAACCGGCTGCCCGGCGCTGACGAAAGGCTTCGTACAGCGTGACCGCACAGGCAACCGAGACGTTCAAACTCTGCACCATTCCCACCTGTGGAATCTGAAACATTCCATCGGCTGCTTTCCAGGCTTCCTCTGATACTCCGGTGTGCTCATTGCCAAACACCAGCGCAATTGGCTGCGTGAGATCCAGTGTGAACAGATCAACACTTTGGGGGCTCAGCACTGATGCAAAAATCTTTTTTCCTTCTGACCGCAATGCAGTATAACACTCTTCGATCGAACGGTGCCACCGCCGCTCGACCCACTTCAAAGCTCCCGCAGCGCTTTTCTTTCCCAGCTTTGGGAATTCCTGACCGCTATGGTACACCAGATGCACAATCGGGACACCAACGGCATCGCAGGTCCGGAGGATCGCAGACACATTGTGAGGATCGTGGATGTTTTCTAAGACGACTGCCAGCGTCGGTTGTCGATGGCGTAACACGTGGAGAATTTTTTGCTTGCGGCGCTCCGTGCGGGCTGCCATCGTTACTTATCAGCTTCTCCCATCACCGGATCAATCGATCCGATGATTGCAACCACATCAGCAATCATTGAGCCTTCGACCATTGGCGCCAATCCCTGAAGATTTGCCGCCGACGGAGAACGAATTTTCAGTCGCCACGGTTCGCCAGAGCCATCGCTCACGATATAGAAGCCCAGCTCCCCTTTCGGTGCTTCCACAGCAGAGTAAATTTCCCCCGGCTCCGTACGGAAGCCAAAGTTAATCAGGATGAAGTCCATAATCAGCTCTTCCATCCGGGTGTAAATTTCTCCTTTGCGGGGCAACACCAGCCGGGGATTCTGCGCCTTCACCGGTCCTTTGGGCATTCGATCCAGAATCTGGTGCACGATGCGAATACTTTCGAACATCTCATCAATGCGCACCATATAGCGCGCCCAGGCATCTCCTTCGGTGTAGGTTACAACATCGAACTCGACATCTTCATACCGCAGGTACGGAAACATCTTGCGAATATCGTATTCCACGCCAGAGCCTCGCAGCGTTGGACCTGTCAACCCCAGTTGCACCGCTTTCTCAGCCGAAATGTAGCCGACGCCCACCAACCGATCCAGGAAGATGCGGTTTCGGTGCACCACTTTACCGAAGGTCTTCAGATTCTTCGGGAACTCCTGTGCCCACGCCCGGATTTGTTCCAGAACGTGATCATCGATGTCGTTGGCTACTCCTCCAATGCGCGTATAACTGGTTGTAAACCGCGCGCCACAGATCTGCTGAAAAATGTCGTAGAGCTTTTCCCGCTCGGCAAACGCCCAGAGGAAAACGCTCATTGCACCGACGTCCATACAGGTCGAGCCCATTGCCATCAAGTGTGAAGAGATCCGCGCCAGTTCAGCAACCAGCATCCGAATCCACTGGGCACGCTCCGGCACTTCAATACCGCCCAATTTCTCAAACGCCAGCACCACTGCTACATTATTGGACATCGGGGCGATATAGTCCAGGCGATCAGTATGGGGAATGAACTCATACGGTGTCACGTGCTCTGCCAGCTTTTCGTATCCCCGATGCAGATATCCCAATTCTGGCACACATTTCACCACCGTCTCTCCATCGATCTGGATGAGCACCCGTAGCACGCCGTGGGTTGCCGGATGTTGCGGTCCCATATTGAGCACCATCGTGCTATCGAGCGGATCGGTAATTTCCACCGTGGTGTCTTTTTCCAGCAGTCGCGCCAGAATTTTCCGCTGCCGCACATCCCAGACCCGTTCTAAGGTTGCGGTAGGGGTCAAGTATCGAACATCCAGCCGCTCTTCTTGAAATTCCATCAACCCTTCCCCAATGTTTCTCTCTGTCTACTGCGAAACAGCAAATTTACAAATTCTGCCACAGATGCAGGGTATAGGAATAACTCTGCAAACACTCGTGGTCTATCCTGATGATTTTCCCACATCCATCTGGAAAAAACTTCCTCTTGGACCTATCGGTACCAGAAACACTGACTGGAAGCGCCGACCTCTGGCAATATGCACGCTGGTATGCGCTTCTTGTGAACTGGAAGTGCCAGCTTTCATCGGCAAAGGCTCGGAATGCTGATTTTCATCGGCATATTGATGCACGCTGCAGCGTGCGCTCCCAGCGAACTGGAGACGCCAGTTTTTTCGGTTATGATTGGGAACGCCGAGTTCCATCAGCATACTACTGGAAGCACCGACTTTCGTCGGCAATAACTGGAAGTGCCGGCTTTCGCCGACAAAAGATGCACCCTAAGGGGTGTGCTTCCGGTAAATGCACGCTAAAGCGGGCGCTCCCAGGCACACTGAAGCGTGCGCGCCGACTGGGAGCGCCGACTTTAGTCGGCTTCGTTGCACACGGAAGTGTGCGTTCCCAGTAGATGCACCCTAAAGGGTACGCTCCCAGCGAATCCTGAAGCGTGCGCTCCTTACTGGGAGCGCCGACTTTAGTCGGCTTCGTTGCACACGGAAGTGTGCGCTCCCGGTAGATGCACCCTAAGAGCGTGTTCCCACTGGGAGCGCTGGCTTCCGCCGGCAAGAGATGCACCCTAAGGGGTGTGCTTCCGGTAAATGCACGCTAAAGCGTGCGCTCCCAGTAGCAGGGAGCACCTTACCGGGAGCGCCGGCTTTTGCCGGCATCATTACACGCTGCAGCGCGCGCTCCCGGTGACTACATATTTTACTTGACAGCTACTACACCACCCTGATCGTACATTGCCAGTCCGCTAAACGTTCCGATCCACTTGTTGTCGTTGCGGTCAATAGCGATGGCATAAATCAGATTATCCAGCAGTCCGGAGTTCCATACGTTGTAAACTGTCCAATTACTACCATTAAATACCACCAATCCGCTACCAAATGTTCCAATCCATACATCATTCCTGCTGTCGATAGCAATGGCGGTAACGAAGTCATCCGGCAGTTCGGAATTTGAGGCGTTGTAACCAATCCAGGTGCTGCCATCAAACTTCGCCAATCCACCACCACCTGTTCCAATCCACTTATTCCCACTGTTGTCAACGGCAATAGAATAAACATCGTTAGCCGGCAGTCCAGAATTTGAGGTGTTGTAACTTATCCACTCCTCACCATCAAACTTCGCTAATCCACCACCTCCCGTCCCAATCCACACACAGCCGCTGTCATCAATGGCAATGCATCGAACGTGGTCATACGGTAGCCCGGAATTGGATATGTTGTACCCAATCCAGGTGCTCCCATCAAACTTCGCTAATCCACCACCTGTTCCTATCCACTTATTGCCACTGCTGTCGATGGCGATGGAATAAACACTGTTATCCGGTAGTCCAGAATTTGAGATGTTGTAAACAACCCAATTACTGCCGTCAAACTTCACCAGCCCATTTCCTGTTCCAATCCACTTATTGCCACCGCTGTCAATGGCAATGGAATAAACATTGTTATTCGGGAGTCTGGAATTTGAGGTGTTGTAACCTATCCATCTCTCACCATCAAACATCACCAATCCGCTCCCAAATGTTCCAACCCACACATTATCACTGCTATCGACAGCAATGGAAGCAACTCGAATACCTGATAGCCCGGAATTCTGGGCATTGTAAACGGTCCAATGTCTACCATTAAACTTCGTCAATCCGCCACCCAATGTCTCGATCCATACATTATCACCGCTATCGATAGCGATAGAGGCAACTCGACTATCCGGTAGTCCGGAATTCCGGGTGCTATAAAGAGTCCACGTATGACCATCAAATTTTGCTAATCCATCGCCCGTCCCAATCCACACACCGCTGCTGCGGTCAACGGCGATAGATGAGACCTGGTTGTCCGGTAGCCCAGAATTTGAGGTATCATAAATACTCCAGGTATTGCCGTCAAACTTTGCCAGACCGCCACCTACAAAAACGCTTTTCAATACTCCGATCCACACATTGCCACTGGAGTCGACAGCTATCGCTCTAATCCAGTCACCCGGCAGCCCGGAATTGGAGGCATTGTAAACGGTCCAATTGCGACCGTCGAACTTTGCCAGACCGCCACCCCACGTCCCGATCCACACATCACCATTGTTGTCGATGACGATAGCGGTAATTCTACCATCCGGCAGCCCGGAATTCCGCTTGTTGTAAATGGTCCACGTATAACCATCAAACACCACCAGGCCACCACCCCATGTTCCGATCCACACATTACCGCTGCTGTCGATGGTAACAGCGGAAACCCGGTTATCCGGCAGCCCGGAATTCACGTCATTGTAGACAATCCAATTACTGCCATCAAACATCACCAGACCGCCACCCCACGTCCCGATCCACACACTACCACTGCTGTCGACGGCGATGGCAGCAACTCTACTACTTGATAGTCCGGAGTTTGATGTGTTATAAACAACCCAACTATTACCATCAAACCTTGCCAACCCATCACCCGCCGCAATCCACACACTACTACTGCGGTCAACGGCGATGGATTCAACCTGGCGACCCATCAGCCCAGAATTCTGCGTGTTGTAAACAACCCAGGCGTTACCATCAAACTTCGCCAAGCCATCACCCGTTCCTATCCATACACCGCTACTGTGGCCAATGACAACAGAGATAACTCGACTATCTGGCAGTCCGGAATTCTGGGCGTTGTAAACAATCCAGCGATTGCCATTAAACATCCCCAAACCTCTCATCGTTCCAAACCATACATTGCCACTGCTATCAATGGCGACAGACAAGATCCGGTTATCCGGCAGTCTGGAATTCCGGGTATCGTAAACAGTCCAGACGTTACCATCAAACTTTACCAATCCACCGTTCCTCGTCCCAATCCATCTGTTGCCGCTGCGGTCAATGACGATGGACGAAATTCGATCATCCGGCAGTCCGGAATTCTGGGTGTTGTAAACGGTCCAATTGCGACCGTCAAACTTTGCCAGACCACCTCCCCATGTCCCGACCCACACATTACCGCTGCTATCTATGGCAATAGAAGTCACAAAATTATCTGATAGCCCAGAATTCGAGGGATCGTAAACAGTCCAGGTACGACCATCGAATTTTGCCAAGCCGCCACCCGATGTTCCAATCCACACACTACCGCTGTCATCTATGACAATGGTCTCAACATTGTTACTCGGAAGTCCAGAATTCTGGGTGTTGTAAACGACCCAGGTGCTGCCATCAAACTTCACCAGACCGCCGTCCCATATTCCGATCCACACATTACCGCTGCTGTCAGTGGCAAGAAATGAAACCTGATCGCCCGGCAGTCCGGAATTAGCAGTATTGTAGAACCTTACTGCTCCAGTAGACTGATCCAATTGAACCAGTCCGTCAAATGTCCCGATCCACAAATCATCACCGTGCTCCACAATGGCAGTAATGTCGTCCAGATTCGCGTAGTTAATTGTTTCCGGAACCTGAGAATTCGAATACCGAAAATTCGAGTCCTCAGAACATGCACCGAAAATGATCAAGCTGCAAACAATAGAAATGAAACCGAGGAACTGGTGTTTCATTGCTTGCCCTCTTTTGGTGTACTGTCAATTTTGAAGGAAAAAAGGACGTCGCGCACCATCTCTTATTTCTTCAACACAGAGAGTTCGCAGAGTGAGCTCCCTGGAGGCGTTAACTTGCATCAACATATTGGTGTACCACAGAAGTATGTGCTACCAGTAGTGCCGTGAACGCCTCCTTACACCTGGCTGTATGGGCATCCTCCAGAGGAACTGATTGAGTCTACAGCACCGTAGGAGGACATACAGCAGCATGGGATATCAGCGGGCAAAAGCACGGTATACCGTGTCTTTACAAGATGCACGCGGGAACGGAGAAGCGTGCGAAGCTGCACTTGCCTCGAAAAGTGCGTACCATATCGAGTGACACATACATTCTCTCCGCAGGAAATACGGATAAACGGGAAGCAGTCTCTGCGCTGATCCACAATCGGTCGACATCCCAGAAGGAGTTACTCCTCCCAGGTGGAACCGAGGGGTATTAGCGAAACTGCAGAGTGATTTAAAGACCGCTCTTACGGGAAATGTCGAGATTCCTTTGATTGCACCACTGTCTCCGACTGGTTTCGTTGCTACTCCGACAAGTGGCAGTACCAAGATTTCCACCTAAGAAATCCCCCTCCACAAACGTTTCGTCGCTACTGCGGCGGGGGCAGCACGGGCGGGTGAGAGTAGTCGCCCTCTACTTTCCGGATCTCTGCTTCCTCGACCAGCACTGCTGGAGTGATGAAGGTGGCGGGGAGATAGCGCGTGCCGCCGGTGAAGAATGGGGATACGACCGCGGGAGCGAGGAAGTTGTGGACGTACACCTGCGTGCCGACGGCGATGATGTCTTTGAACAGGTACGGGATGAGCTGCGCCAGCTCGATGCCTCGCACCGGCTCTTCGCGCCCGTCGGGATATAGCTTCACGACGTCCAGTAGCGGCATCACCTCGTCGGAGCGAGTGAAGGGATATTCGCCGGAGGTGATGGAGAATACGGTGGTGAAGAGCAGGTTTTGCGGGATGACTGTGCGAACGACAATGCCGTATGGCAACTCTCGCATTTTTACTAATTCCAGCAACCGCTGTCGCAACCCGTCCGGATCTTTCTGCCGCTCCGTCTCTTCGACTACCAACCGCAACGTGCTATAGATCGGCGCGCCACCACGCTGATGTCCATTGGAACGCCGCACCCGCCGCGTTGGCACTCGCGAGGAAAGCAACCCTTTCAGATACCCTTTGTCCACAATCCGGAACTCTTCCGAGGGTACGGCTTCATCATCGACCCGGTAGGATCCGACACAGGGCGTTCCCTGCACCGCAAAGTGGTGAGGAATCACCTCCAGTGAAAGAAATTCGGGCAAGACTCGACCGCCAATTTTGTGCTGAAACGCTCCATACTGCACCGGCTGGGTTGTGCCCTGATCGGATATCCACGGACGCTGGGCAACCAGATGCGGCAAAAATCCGTAAGCGAACAGCTCAGCGGCTGCCTGCCCTTCAAAGAGCACCGGACCATTGTACACATCCAGCACCGGCGCTTTTCGCAACGCCTCCAATTGCTGCACCATTCGCTGCGCTACCGCCCGCAATGAATCCATCGATGGCAATTCGGAAGGCCGAAAGGCTCGCGCGGCATACGTCTGGACGATCGGCATACCATCGTCACTCCGCGCATAGATCGCCATTTCAAAGCCACAATACAGCTCTGTTTTCAGCATCTGTCGCCCTTCGGAGTTCAGGTAGTACACCGTTTTCGGGTGGTATTCAACCAGCACACGATCTCGCTGAATCCAGGGATACTGTGCAAACAGTTCTGACAGAGCGCGACACTGCGCGCTCCATTGTTGCGCATCGAAAGGCGGAATGGAAAGAGTATCCACGAATCTTGCCGGATCCATTGGCAAAAAATCGGGAATGGTATCACTCTGAACCCGATTTTGCAATGCCGCCACTTTCTTGGAATACGCTTCTGCCGCCCGTTTATACGCTGCATCCGTTGCCAGCCATAGCTCGCGGCGCAGTTGCCACAGCTTCAACTCATCCGGCAAGCGGCGGCGGCGAAAGGCTTCTTCATCATCGCTGGATCCAAAGAACTGAAGCCCGACATCGACAAAATTCGTGTTATCGAACTTATACGATCCGACGCGCACGCCGACGGTCAGGGTAGCATACGCATTCGAATCAACTTCTCGAAGCGCGCCATACTCTGCCGTAATGCTGTAGGTTTTGCCAGCGTGCAGCATATATTCAATGTAGTACGGCTTTTCCGCATCGGGCAATCGCAAATGCTGCATCGATCGCTGCAGTTCCGCCTCCATCGCTGTAAAGACCAATTGCGGATCTGGCGGTGCTGTAAAAGCACCGTATAGCGATCCCATCCATACACCCAGGATGATCTTCAATAACCGGACTCGATTCATCTTCTGTTTCCTTCCCTCATTCCTGCATCAATGCTTCCTTCGGTGGTGGGGGCAGCAATGGCAGCTTCGCCTGCGATTTCTGCCGCTGCTGCACCTCGATCCGGGAAATCAGCAAAGAGGGAGCAACTGCTGATACCGGAACATTGCCCGACTCCGCACCGCAAATTCCATTGAACACTCCCAGATCGTCGGCTGCTGCAACAATAAACCGGAAGGTTGTCAGCGGTGTTCCGATAATATCCACGCCTCGCACCAGTTCGTCCGGTCGACCATCGACATAAACTTTATACACCACCAGCGGCTGTACATTAAAGGCGTTGGGGATGGAACGCTGAGTGAAGGTAAATCCTCCCTGGACTTCTTCAAAGAGCAATCCGTATTCCAGCCCTTCCTGCTTGCACATCTGGATCAGCAGCCGGCGAAGCGAATCCCGCGGCACGGTTTTATCTGCTTCCACAATTAGATTCGATTGCCGCGCCACCGGACTGAGTCCCGGCTGCGCTCGCCCGTGCCCATTGGAATGGGGAAATCCTTCGAT
>JALWUI010000054.1:2754-7752 GCA_027082775.1 Candidatus Kapaibacterium sp. | reverse complement strand
ACCGTATGGAGCGTATCTGGAACGGGAAGTGCCGGCAGCGCAGGTGTGGATGGTGGATGCTCAGCGAATTCTCACGCTGAGTGAAACGACAGATCAACACACGCCGCATTTTTTTCTCCGCCTTCTGCCAGCGTTGAAAGTCATTCGGGAATGGACACTGCCGGGACAATTGCTTGCGACGCTGCCGTTGAAAGCCGGTCGCTTCGGCATTCTTTTGTATGATGCTCATAATCGGCAGTTGCAGTATCGCATTGTGAACGCCGAAGGAGGAGTGAAGAAACAGATAGAACTGGCAGACGGCGTGACGCTGCCACCCCAGCCCGGTGTCCGTGCCGCGCAGCTGCAGAACGTCCTGTATGCGATCATAGGGCAGACGCTGTACATCGGCGATCTGTCTGCTGATACAGTGGTGCAGCATCCACTTCCCGAAGGATCGGTGATGGACTTTGTCGTTGCGCAGGATACGCTGTGGATGCTCCATCGCCTGCCGAACCTGTCCTATTTGACCCAATGGGTTGATGGGATGCTGGTTCGGCGCGTGCAACTGGCAGTCGGCGAACCAAAGCTGTTGCGGAAGGTGGCGGATGGATTGCTGGTGGTGCATCAATTTCCGTATTACGCTGTGCTCACGATGCTGCATCCTGCAACGCTGCAACCCCTGACTGCCAGCGTTATCCCATTTCGAGAATGCGAATATACCGTTGTGGTCGAGGATGGTGTACCGACCGTGGTTGCCGTCGCACCGCACGGCGAGCGAGCAGAGCTCCGGATAGGGTCGATGGATCGCCAGCGGCTGCACTGGCAGGGATATGAAGTGGAGCATCCTGCCAGAGATCCGTTTTTGATCGCCGCACACCGGGGAACGATTCTGCTGGGAACAGCGACCGCCTTGATGGGAGTCGATCTGCAGGGACGTTTGCTCTTTGAGCTGCCAATGACGCTTTTGAAACGGTACTGTTCGCAGATGGAGGCACTACTGGTAGCGGATGCTTTTGTGCTCATCAGAGATCCGGAGCAGGGGGTACGGGTCATCCGTCTGGAAGCTCGACCCCTGTGGGAGCGGATCGCGATCGAGCAGTACTGGGAATATCTCCTCGGCGCAGTGGTAGCGGCAATGGTGCTGCTGGTCTTTGTCCGCCTGTTCCAGTACCGCCGGTTGATGCGGACGTTGTTCGTGTTGCCAATGGCGGATGCTTTCTGGGTCTTCGATAATCGACTCCGGTTGGTTCGCTCCAACCACGTGGGACAGGAATTGCTGGGCGGAGAAACAGCAATTGGACAGAGTATTGGCGCACTGATGCAGCGGGTGCCGGCTTTGAAGGAATTGTTTGAAGCGGTGCAAAAAGTGCAGCAGGAACAGGTGCGTGCTAATTTTAAAGTGGATCTGCGATCGCCGACAGCACAGGGAATACGGGAGTGGCTTTTCCACATTATCCCGTTACGCGGAATGCTGGGACGTTCCCGCGGCATTCTGGTCATTGGGCGGGATATTACTGAGGTGATGCGCCACCAGCGGCTGATTAACTGGGCGCAGTTGGTGCACGATATGCAGACCAATCTTTCCATTATCCGGCTGAATGCGGATCAGTTGAGTCGCCGAATCAAAAGCGAGGAAGCGTTTTTTGTGAAAAAAATTTCTGCACAGGTGCGCATTTTGCAGGGACGGGTGCGCGATATTATGCTGCTGGCAGCGCCCGCACAGCAGAAGCCGGAGGAGATTCAACTGGAGGAATTGTTTGCCCAGATCCGGGATGATCTGATAGCGATTTCCCATCCGGAAGCCCGGATTGTGGTGAAAGCAGATCGTTGCGATATGGTGGGATATCCCAGGATGCTGGAGCGAGGTATTCGCAATGCCGGTGAGAATGCGATTAAAGCGCTGGAACATCGCCCCGGCACTATCCTGCTCCGCTGCCGCTGCCAATGGGATATGGTGGAAATCGTCGTTCAGGACGATGGCAAAGGGATGGATGAGGCGGCATTGAAAAAATTTTTAACCCCGTTTGAAACCGGCTTTCACCAGGGAACGGGTCTGGGAACAACCATTATAATGCGGGCAGTGCTGGAACATCGGGGGATCTTAAAGATTGAAACAGCACCGGGGCACGGCACCAGGTTGACGTTTTACCTGCCACGCAAACCGGAGCTGCGAGCAAGTTTCCAGCGGAGTATAGGGAATGGAGTCGGCAGTAATGGACAAATTCGATTCAACGGCTCTCAATACGTTGTCGTCATTGGAGCCGAAACAGCCTTTGCTGGGCATTGATTTCGGAACAAAGCGCATCGGGTTGGCAGTGACCGATCCGCTGTGGCTGGGCGCAACACCGCTGATGACCATTGCCAATGATGGACAGCACTGGCAGGTGATCCAGCAGGTGTGTCAGGAGCATCGGGTAGGCGCGGTGGTCGTGGGGCTCCCATTATGGGATCGGCAGCGTACATCCCGACTCCTGCCGCTGGTTCAGCAATTTGCAACCGCACTGCGCCGGAAAATTCAGTTACCAGTGGTGCTGGTTGATGAAAGTTATACAACCGCTCACGCCCGGCAGGTGCAGCGGGAGCGAAAGTTGCAGAAGAAGACGCGACACGCCGGCATCGATGCGCTGGCTGCAGCGTTGTTGCTGGAGGAAGTTGTGCAGATGGTGCGGGTATGAGCAAAGCAATGCGGCAACAAAAACGCTGGATCCTGTTCCTTCTGATGATTACGCTCGGCTATGCTGCGCTGGCGCAGCGAGGCAAAGAGCAGTTGCTCTATCGGGAACATCCGGTGCGAGTGCAACTGGTGACGCTGCCCTTCACCCCGGATTCCATTGCGGTATTCCTGTGCGTTGATTTCAATGGGAATGCGCTGGAAGGACAAACACCGGACGGCAATGCGGTGCCGGTTTCCTTTGTATGGGAGTTCCGGGATACGGCGCGGTTTATTGTTCGCAGCATCCCAATCCACGATACGGTACAAATTCGCTCGCCACAGGGCATTCGCCAGCATATTCGGCGGTTTTATCACACCCGTTTGGAAAAGCAGCCTTACTTCGTTGCCGTCCGCTTCCGGCGTCCACCTGCTGAAGTGCTGTATGATACCATCCGATCGGCAGTGACGCCGTGGGGTGAAATCTTTGCTCCTGTTGCACTGCGGTTTCGGCAGAACCACCTGGAACCTGTCTTTTTGCATCGGGCAGTGCCGTATGCGTCAGATTTCGGCGTGCTGCTGCTGCCGGTGATCCGAACCGCCGCAGTCGATGGTATTCCCTGGCGACTGGAGCGAGCAGGAGAAGAGCAGGAGCCTGAAGTGTGGCAATGGGTGCCCTGGCAACCACTGCAGGGAAGAGCGAAATTTTTTCCGGGAATTGTTACCCTGCGGGAAGCATCAGACACGGTGTTTGTAGAACTGCCACCACTTTCAGGAACGCCGCTGCGGCAGGTGCCCGGAGCGCCTGCCACCATTGGATGGCTCAGGTTGCCGATTGCTCCTAATGCCCTGTTTCCCGGACACTACCGTCTGTCGCTCTGGCAACCCGATGGTTCCGGAATCATTGCTCAGTACCGGTTCGCTGTTCGGTGGATCCACCATCCAGTGTCGCTGCATCAACTGCGAACCGCCCAACGAATGGTGCGGATTTTATTGAACGATGAGCAGGAAGACTGGTTGACCGGTGGATCGTTCGATGAACAGTTGCGGAAATTCCACGCCTTCTGGCAGTATCTGGATCCGACGCCGAAAACAGCGTATAACGAGGCGCTGGTGGCGTTCTACCGCCGCGTGGACTATGCCCTGTTTAATCTGGGCTCTCAGTGGAAAATGCAGCGACGGCTGGATGATCGCCAGCGCGCGTATGTTTGCTTCGGTCCACCGGCGTCGATCCAGCGGGAATTTGACCCGGATGGAACGGTGCGGGAAGTGTGGGATTATCGCCCCTATATTGGCAAAATTTTTGTGTTTGAACGCTTCCAGCGTCAGTATCGATTGGTCGATATTCGATGAGGCAGGACGAAACTGAAGCGGGGCGCACAAACGTCACTGTGCAGTGCAAAACAAAAATAATTGTGCGACGGTATGCTGAAGCACTTAGCAATCCAGCAATTTGCACTGATTGACCAGTTGGAACTGGACTTTGGGGCTGGTTTGAATATTATCACCGGTGAGACCGGGGCAGGCAAATCGATCATCGTCGATGCGCTGTCATTGCTGCTGGGGGAGCGAGCATCGGCGACGGTCGTACGAAGCGGGGCGAAAAAGGCGGTGATTGAAGGAATCTTCGATATTCGGGGCAATCGAACGATTGAGCAGTTTCTGGAACGCCACGAGTTCGAACCGTTGCAGGAAGGACTGTTGCTGCTGCGGCGAGAAATTTATACCAATGGATTGAGCCGCGCTTTTGTGAATGATACGCCGGCGAAAGTTGCCACGCTGAAGGAGTTGGGTAATTACCTGGTGGATTTTCACGGTCAGCACGAACATCAATCCCTGTTGCGGGTGCCGGTTCAGCAGAAATTGCTGGATAATGTCGGTGGGCTGGAGGGCATCGTTGAACAGTATCAGCAGGCGTTGCAGCGGTTGAAAGCCGCAGTGGCAGAATACGAATCCCTGCAGCAACGGGAGCAGCAGTTGCGGCAGGAGGAAGCGTTCAACCGGTTTCGACTCGAAGAGATTGAGCACATTGATCCGCAGCCGGGTGAGGAAGAGGCGCTGGAGCGGGAGTTATCCGTGCTGGAGAGTGCAGAATTTATTATCGATGCACTCCACCAGCTTTCGATGTTGCTGTACGAAGGAGAAGCGGCGATTCGCGACCAGTTGATCCAGGTTCGGTCGCTGGTGGAGCAGTTGCAGCAAATCGACCGCGTGTTCGATCCCTACCGTGCGGATGTGCAATCAGCCATTGTGATGGTGGAAGAGTTTGCCCGATTTGTGCAGCGGTATGAGTCGGAAATAGAATTCGATCCGCAGCGGATCGAGCACATCCGGCAGCGGCTTTCTCAGTTGCGGGGCTTAATTCGCAA
>JALWUI010000054.1:0-2744 GCA_027082775.1 Candidatus Kapaibacterium sp. | reverse complement strand
TACGGCTCGCTGGAGCAGGTGCTGGCAGCGAAGGCTCAATTGCAGCGAGAACTGGAGCTGGCAGAAAATTTTGAGGAAGCACTGCGACAGTTGGAACAGCGGATAGCGGAGCACCAGCGGCAGGTTGGCAAAATTGCGTTGAAATTATCCCATCGCCGACGGAAGGTGGCGGCGGAGGTTGAAAAGCAGGTGGAACAATTGCTTCAGCATCTGGGAATTGCCCATCCGACGTTCCGGATACAAATACTGCAACATCCACTGGATTGTACGGCTGAAATGGTCGTGGCGGCAACCGATGAGGGCTGCTATCGGTGTTTCGAGCGCGGGATCGATTCGGTGGAATTTTTTATTTCGACCAATGTCGGGGAAGAACCAAAACCGCTGGTGGAGGTTGCTTCCGGGGGAGAAATTTCCCGGATTATGCTGGCGTTGAAGACAATTCTTGCAAAATCGGATCGTTTGCCTATGCTCGTTTTTGACGAAATCGATGTTGGAATCAGCGGGCGCATTGCGCAAAAAGTGGGGAAGGCGTTGAAGAATCTATCGCGATACCATCAGATTATCGCCATCACGCATTTGCCGCAAATTGCGGCGCTGGCGGACGAGCATATTGTGGTGCAAAAGCAGGTGGTTGGACAGCGCACGGTGGTCACAGCACGGTCTCTGCCACCAAAAGAGCGGTTGTATGAAGTTGCCCGCCTGATGGGAGGAGAGGAAATTACCGATGCCCTGCTGGAAAGTGCACGGCAATTAACTCGTGTGAGTAACGGCACGTAGGTGTATGGAGGTCAGGCAACCAGATTACCATTTGACATATCTGTCGAAAGAAGAGCTCATTGCGCGGTTGGAAGACAAGCTGGACCCGATCGAATTGCAGAAGGTCGTAAGTGCGTACGAATTAGCCGAGCACGTCCACCAGTTTCAGGTTCGGAGCGATGGCAGCCCGTATTTTTACCATTCCACCCGCGTTGCAAAGATTCTCATCGATGAACTCCACATCTACGACGCCGACGTCATCGCCGCTGCGCTGCTCCACGATGTGCTGGAGGATTCCGAAGTGCTGACGCCGGCGGTGCTGGAGTACAACTTCGGTCCGTACGTTGCCTACATTGTAGACACCCTCACGAAGGATCTGGAACTTCAGAAAGTTGATCCCGAACGGGTAGAGCAAGAACACATTCAGCAGCTCCAGCACGCCAGCGAAGACTGCCTCATCATCCGCCTGGCAGCCCGACTGGACAATTTCCGCTCCCTGCAGTACAACCTCAAGCGCAATCCAATCAAGTACATCCAGGAAACCTCGCAGCGATACATCCCGCTGGCAGAGCAGTCATCCAATCCGGCGCTCCAGAAACTGGTCCGGGAGCTCAAAAAGGAACGCAACAAGTTTCTGGGGTAGCATCACTTGGGGGCGTGAGAATATTCCGCAAGGGATTCCCAGGCCGGGAGCGCCAACTTTCATCGGCAAGCACTGGGAGCGCCGGCTTCAGCCGGTCACTGCTGGGAGTGCCGACTTTCGTCGGCAAAGGATAAGAGATGCACCCTAAGGTGTGCGCTCCCAGCGGAGGTGTAGGGGCGAAGCAGTGCTTCGCCCGATGGGCGACCAGCCGGGTCGCCCCTACAGGGGTCAGGAATGCCCTCTCCCTCCGGGAGAGGGTAAGGGCGAGGGAAATACCCGCTGAAGCATATACTCCCGGTGAACTGGGAGCACCGGCTTTAGCCGGCAAAGAAAGTGCACCCTCAAGGGTGCGTTCCCAGTGAATGCACACTGAAATGTGTGCTCCCGGACCTTCTTCAATGGTCTTGCCTGTGTCCGAAATTTTTTGTAATTTGCTTTTCCCGGATGAGCGAAATGGCAGTTTCACAAAAGCTGGAGGCATTTCAATGACAGCATTGTTTACCAGTTGGATGAAGGACTTCACTGTTCCAGAGGCATTGCTATCGGCAGGACAACTGGAAGGATGGCGAACGGAGGGGCGAATACAATTTGGCAAACCGGCGAAGGTGGGTGATGGATGTTTTGAGTTATTGCTGGACAGTCATCAGGAGAAGGTGTTGATGTATGAAGAGATGATGGAGGTAGTGAAAGGGCAGGTACGGGAGATGGATCTGCGGCTGGAGCAGAGCAAACAGGTAATGCCTATTCCTGGTTGTCAGGCAACACTTCCGTGAAGCTTGCATTATTAGTGGAGGCAGGGAGGAGAACAATTATGAAATTCGAAGGATTATTGTGTTCGGTTTTAGGAATTCTGTGCTGGCTGAGCAGTGGGAGTGGGGGATATGCGCGAGAGTGTTCCCTTGCGATGGCGAATGCTTATGCGGGACGTCAGTTCTGGGTTGTGCTGCCACCACGTCGTGCAGTTTTAGGATCCAATGACCTGTGGCTTTTTGTTATTGGTGTAGACAGCGGGATGGTGTGGGTTGATGTGCCGGCACTTGGGTGGCAGTTGCCGCCATTTGTGCTCCGCAGGGGAGAAGTGCGGGTGCTGACGACCCAGCGGGAGTTGCCACTGCTGGAGGATCAGGTCGGAAAGATCGAGTATACAGCGATTCGGATCCGAAGTTCCGGGTTAGTTGTTATGATGGCAGGTGGTCGGCAAAATAACGTTGATATGGCAAGTTATGTACCATATCCGACTTCCGAATGGGGGCAATACTACGTGTTTGCAGGGTATTATGATTACCCGTGGCGATCGTATGAATCCACAGGGATGCCTCTCCCTAATGGTTTTTATTTAATAGCT
>JALWUI010000053.1 GCA_027082775.1 Candidatus Kapaibacterium sp. | reverse complement strand
GCCGATGGCTCCAGACGCCAATGGCCCCTGCGCGGGACGAATCCCACCTCCGGCGTGTAATTGCTATCCACATACTCGTGATTCCAGTGCACGACCACCGACGGTGTTTTGTACATCAACCATCCTCCCGTAGCAAAACTGGCAGGACGAACAGGAGAAAAATTCAGATGGTAGAACAACTTCCCTCGCCATCGGTTGTTGTTGGTCGCAAAGAAAAAGTCGCTGCCAAGCGTCACGTTCCAATCATTGCCGATGATCCCATCAAAATCCCGCCCGAAGCGTGTCACCGCAAGGAAGCCGATATCCGACCGCTGAAACAGCCGATACTGCATCGTTGCAACAGCATACGTCTGGGGTGATAGTTGTGCCTCTGGCAACCGATCTGTGCGCATTGCCAGAATACCCAGGCGGAGTCGGGGTAGCGGACGTCCTGTGATTTTGACACCACCAAGGATCGGCACCTGCCGCCCACGCCAGATACCAATACGGCGGGAGAAAAAAGGACGAATGCGGAAGAAACCGAAATACGCAAACAGATCCTGAGTCGCCAGAAAAGGCGGGCGTTTTTCCGGCAAAAAAATACTAAACCGCTCCAAATTGATCACCTGCTCATCGATTTCCACCTGAGAAAAATCAGGCAGGACAGTAAAATCCGCCTGTAGTGAAGAGAGCAGCGGCATCTTGGCATCAAATCCCAGCCCTGTTTTGTACCGCAGCGCCCCGCTCCTCTGCGGTTCATACTGCACCTGAGAACTGTGATAAGGCTGGAGGAAAATTTGCAATCCCTTTCCCGGCAGGGGATGCTCAAAACGCAAAACGCCGGTATACGCTAATCCCGCCACATTCCGGTTGCGCGGCACCGGCTGCCACGCCGAATTTTCGTTGTATTTGAGATTGTTCCGAGAAAAATTCACGTACCACTCCTGTGAACCGGCAGGAAACTGAAGCGCAGAAAACGGAATTGCCATTTCCACACTCCAGCCGCTGTCGGTGTGAAATACTGCTCCATACCATTCCTGATCCCAATTCGTGGAGACTCCCCAATCCCCACCGCTGCTGATGGTCCCTTCACGTTGCACCCCATACGGGCTGATGGTGAAATTATAGCCTTCCGTTCGAGTGCGCGAGGGATCCAGATACACGGCAAAAGCATCGTTCTTTGGATAGGAAAAATCCCGCTGCATTGATTCGACCACATAGTCGCCCGGCTGCGGATCGTAGCAAAAAGCTCCAATGTACAGGTACCGGGTGTTGTACAAAACCCGGACGGTCGTTTGATACTTCGCCGAAATGCTATCCTGCGGGTACACCTGCCAGAAGTGGTTGACTGCGACGGCTTTCTGCCACACAGGTTCATCCAGACGACCGTCAATTTTCAGATCACCGGGAATAAAATGGGCAACCACGGTATCGGTTTGCGCGAAACCGGCAGCTACCAATACCAACCACAGCAATGCTTTCAGCATCCACCGCCACCACAATTGCACTCGCCCCAGGCAGCTTTTAATCTGCTGCTGGTATAAATTTTGTCGAATCTTCGTACGGTAAATCGAAAGCTTCAGCAACCGCTTTGTACGTGATGACTCCATAGTACATATTCAAACCTTTCCGCAACTCAGGATTTTCCCGAATCGCCTGTTCGTATCCTTTATCCGCCAGTTCGATGACATACGGCAGGGTTGCATTGGTCAGCGCAATGGTGGAGGTATAGGGCACAGCGCCCGGCATATTGGCAACGCCGTAATGGACAATCCCGTCGACCTCAAACACCGGATCGTGATGGGTAGTGGGACGACTGGTTTCAACGCAACCGCCCTGATCCACAGACACATCGACAATGACGGCGCCGGGTTTCATTTCCTTCAGCATTTCCCGCGTAATGAGATACGGCGCTTTGGCACCGGGAATCAAGACTGCACCAATGACCAGATCTGCCTGGCGAATGCCTTCTACAATGTTCTGATGATTGGACATCTGGGTTACGACATTCTTCGGCATAATATCATCCAGGTATCGGAGCCGATAGAGATTGATATCCAGAATCGTCACCCTGGCACCAAATCCTGCCGCAATCTTCGCTGCGTGCGTTCCCACTTCTCCGCCCCCCAGAATCAGCACGTGAGCCGGCAACGTTCCCGGCACGCCACCCAGCAACACACCGCGTCCTCCCATTGGCTTCTCCAGATACTTTGCTCCCTCCTGCGGCGCCATTCGCCCCGCAATTTCGCTCATCGGGATCAACAGTGGCAGGGAACCGTCCGCTTTTTGTACTGTTTCATAGGCGATGGCAATGCATTTAGTGCGCATCACTGCCTCCGTTAGCTCCCGGGATGCGGCAAAGTGAAAGAAGGTAAACACCACCTGTCCTTCACGGATCAGATCATACTCTGGCTCGATCGGTTCTTTGACCTTCACAATCATATCTGCCTGTCCATACACTTCCGCTGCCGTTGAAACAATTTCTGCTCCAACAGCACGGTAGTCTTCATCGGAATATCCACTCCCAACGCCAGCATTGGTCTCGATCAAAACCGTATGTCCCCGTTCAACCAGTGCATGCACTCCGCTGGGCACCATAGCAACACGATTCTCATCCGGCTTGATCTCTTTGGGTACGCCAACAATCATTGTTGATCCTTTCATCTTAGTGGAACGAACCGAAGCAGCTATTGCGTTCATCTCTATGGCTATCAAGGCAGCACATCTACGCTGCCGATACTACTGTGCCAATGACAGGCGCGGTCTCACCCAGCCGGTGCTGGACGGTATCAACGTGTTCCGGTGCCACCACTACAACCATTCCAATGCCTAAGTTGAAAACACGCCGCATTTCGTCTTCAGCAACTGGTCCCAATCGCTGAATCAGTTGAAACACCGGCGGAATTTCCCATTGTCCCCAATAAATCTCAGCCGCTGTTCCGTCCGGCAGTATTCGCTGCAAATTCCCCAGAATTCCGCCACCCGTTACATGTGCCATTCCCTTAATCCATCCTGTTGGGAGCAAAGGCGCTATCAGAGAGTAATAGCTGCGATGGACTTTCAACAGTTCTTCTGCCACCGTCGTTCCCAGCTCCGGGACATACTGATCCAGCCGATAATGTTTCAGCAAAACCGCTCGCGCCAAGGAGTAACCATTGGTATGCAGTCCCGAAGAGCGCAGTCCAAGTAACACATCGCCCGGTTGTATGCGCGATCCATCAATGATCCGATCTTTTTCAACCACACCGACAATGGTTCCTGCCAGGTCGTAATGTCCGGCAGCATAGAGCGAAGGCATCTCGGCTGTTTCACCTCCCAAAAGCGCGCACTGATGTGCCCGGCACGCCTGTGCAATGCCGGTTACAACGGCAACCACAACCGACTCCTCCAGCTTGCCCGTGGCAAAGTAATCCAGAAAAAAGAGGGGATGGGCGCCACCGCTCAAAATATCATTTACACAGTGATGTACCAGATCTTGTCCAATGGTGTGGTGAATCCCGCTTTGAATGGCAACCAGTAGCTTGGTCCCCACGCCGTCCGTACTGGCAACCAGCACCGGATGGCGGTAATCAGCAAAACGCGCATCAAAAAATCCACCGAATAGCCCGACATCCCGAAGGACCAGCGGCGTAAACGTCTGTTGAATGACCGTCTTAAGCTGCTGCAATGCTGCATCAGCACTATCAATATCCACGCCAGCGCTTCGATAATCCACGACTGCCCCTCTCTTCATTTGCAAAGGCACAAAGACGAACATTGGTGACAAATGATTTCGCCAGAGGTTCCTGCCGTCGAGGCACAGCGTGCAGCGTCTTCTCTGTTGGTTCAGCTACCACCAGAGCAGTGTGAGTCCGAAATGGTGGTTGAGCCGGGAAGCGGTTGTGACATAATCCTGAGAAACAGCGTAATCAATTTGCAGGAAAAAGGGAAGATCCGGAATCTTCGGCTGGAAAGAAAGTCCCAGCGCAAAGTCGGCTACCGGAAAATAGCGCAATCCATCCAGGGTCGGCTGTACAATGGGAAATCCCAGGCGAAACTGAAGTTCTTCAACGGGAACAATTTCTGCGCCAAACATCACGCCAAGATGTGCCTCCTGTTGCACCCACTGGGCTTCCATCGTCAGCAGCGCATACTGACGCGATCGCTGTCGCACTCGCTTTTTAGCTCCCGTTCCCACGCGGATGACTTTCGTCTTCATTCGAAATGGTATTTCCACCGCAACGCCGGCGTGGATCGAGTATCGGAGCGTTTCTTTCAGCCGGTCTGCATTGTTCCAGATCATCGTTCCCAGCACATTCCGTGCAGCAAGCCCAACAGCGAAGAAAGGCGCGCGGATCAACATTCCCACATCAAATGCATAGCCATCGCCGCGAATATCGGAACCCCGCAATAAATTCAGCAGGTATTTACCGCTCACCCCCAGCGTGACGGCAGCAATCTGATAAGCAACGCCAGCCTGCGCCAGGAACTGATCATTCGTATACTCCCCCAGCACCTGCCCATTGCGCTGCCGCGCCGTAAAACGCCCACTTCGGTAATGGATCACGCCGGCACCAATGCCAAAGGAGGGCACCACCTGCTGTGCATAGGTCAATGCATTGAACATCCTGCCAAAGCTCATTGCCGTTGTCATCACACTGATCTGCGGATACTGAGCCAATTGTGCCATTCCCGAGGGATTATGCCACAAAGTAGCAGGATCATTGGCAACCGCAACGAATGCGCCTTTTAATCCAATCGCCCGGACCCCGACTGGCAGATACGTATATGCCTCTACCGTTGCAAATCCGCTTTGCTGCCCCTGTGCTCCTGATGGAATCAGCAACCCTATGATAATAGCAGCCAGTATTCCTGCCGTTCTTACCATTGACCGACCACGGTTGTCCACCGTTGTTGTCCCTGTTGCACGATGCAAAAATACGTACCCGGTGGCAAGAAACCAACAGGATGGGACCATCGGTCCCCTGTCACAGACCACTGCTGCACCAACTGTCCGGTCACCGTGTACAGCGCAACCGACCACGGTTGAGCTGCAAAGTGAGGAAACTGCACCCGCAACAAACCATCGGCAAGCCATACCGCAGGAGCATTTGACTGATACGGTTCCTCATCCACCGCCGTTGGAATTGCCATCAGCGCCGTCGTCTTAATAAATCCAATGGCGGGCGAACGTGCAAGTCCTCCGCCATCGAGCACAGCAATCACTGTTGAATCATTCAACTGAAACAACTTACGCACCTGTGTCCCCGCCAGTCCCTGGGTAGAATCCTGCGTTTGATTTGCCGGCATCCACGTCAATCCTCCATCCGTTGTCAGCAACACACCTCCGAATCGGGTTCCCACCAGAATGGCTAATTGGGTGCTATCGATCCGGACTGGAAGCACAGAGAGCACCTGCCAGAACCACTGGGGATTGTAACGCGAAGGGCTGATGTCGACCCACAACTGCGGCAGGATAAAAAGTGAATCGTAGAGGACGGGACAGAAGTAGAGATTTCGTCCTTCTCCCGTACCGATCAAGAATCCCCGTGCTTGCAGCGTATAATCAGGCGGATAGTGGTAAATCAAATCCGGTTCCTGCAGAGCGGTCACGGCATAAATCGACAATGGCAACAAAGTATTGGGTGTGACATTGTACAGCACACACTGTGTGTTGGTAGTCCCAAAGCATCGGGGATCGTAGTAAAATCCGCCTTCCAGCTTACTGCCAGCAAAGACTCCCTGCGGGAGCGCTGCCAGGCTGAGCAAAAACGGCGTATGGGAGGTATCTGCCGCCTGCCAGATATTCGTCGTCACTGCCTGCTCCAATGTCGCCGTCGTTGGAATCCGTACCACCTGATACAACAACCCATTGCTGGTGGCGGCTATCAGCAAAGAATCCTGAACCACCAGCTCCTGGACCTGATATGAACTCAACCCATTGTTCCACTCAATCCACGCATCCGGCATACAGGCAGGAATCGAGGTGGCAGAGAGCTGAGACACATAGACACCGCCCTCTTCATCCGCAACAAAAATGAGCGAATCTTTCACCGCCACACTTTGCACAGAATGTCCCGCCAGATCTCCGGAAATATCGATCCACGTTGCCGGAACAGCCGTCTCGGTAGGATTCAGAAAGATCCCTTTGGTGGTGGTTGCGATCAACATCTTTGCACCGCCACAGCGAATGGTATCCAGATCGGTAATAAATGCTCCTTCCATCTGCCACGGCGTGTAGATCTCCCATTGAGCCCAGAGCGGGATTGTAAGCATCAGGATAATGCCTGCACTGAGAACTTGCCGCATTGCTATTCTCCCTCTTCCGTTGTTGCCGGCTGTTCGGTTTTCGTCAGCGATCGATACCATCGCAGCAGGGATCGAGGAACACCCAGTTTGCGAGCCGTCGTTGCCTCCTGATACGAATTCATCGCTCCATCGTCTGGAACGGCTGCCGCAATCTCCGACGGAATAGAAACCGATGGTGCTTTTGCGCGCCCCCGTTCCTGTTGATCCAGTTCTTTCAGGAGTGCATCCAGATGGGTGTGATGCGCAGATGCCTTTTCTGCTTCCGACACTGCCTTTGATGCCGCTTCTGACGCTGCCTTTGATCCCGCTTCTGATACTGGTTGATCATCGACATCCTCTATGGTCTCAACACCCCGGACTTCGATATCGTCCTCCTCCTTTTGCCTGTTCTGTGCTTCCGACTCTGCTGCTGGCTGCTGGCTTTTCAGAGAACCTTCCGCCGTCTCTGAGACACCCTCCGGTTCTTCACGCTGTTCTGTTTCCGCAGCCTCCATCTGCTCAGCCAGGTGCAGCATCTGCTGAAATGCATCTTTCACCTGCCGTTGCCGACGCCAGCGGAAGTAGAAAAACAGCAACAGTCCTGCGGCAATCAGCAGGGCAATGGCTACACCGGAAAGCAGATATAGCGACCAGGGCAGCGATGGCAGCAGTGCAGATACCGGTGAAGTTGATTGTTTCTTTCGAGACTCCCCAACAATCTCAGAGTCCTTACCCTTGTCTTTCATCTTCGACGACGATGCCACCACAGACTGTTTTTCATCTGCTTGCATCGATGGCTGTTCCCGGATCCATCGAGCAACGCTATCCAACAGCGGCAACGTAAACCGTTGTGCTAACTGAGCAGCCAGGCTGAGTTGTCCCGGCTGCAGCGATAGGGTATCCAGCAAAGCAAAGAGCAGCGCAGGAACAGATTGCTGTTTGTACTGCGATCGGTACTGCTGCCGAAAAGTCTCTGCCAGATCCGGACGCTGGTAATACAGCGCCAGATCTGCCAGCGCCACCATCACATCCGGTATTGCCACACGTGCTCGCACTGCCGCAGCGAAATTCAGCAATGCTTCAGAAAATCTCCCCTGTTGCAAAGCAGCAAATCCGGCGTATGCATACCCTCTGGGCTCTCCCAATTTCCCTGCCGCTTCGCAATATCGCTGTGCCTCCGACCACAGGCGGGATTCCAGCGCCAGCAATCCAGAATAGTAAAACACCTGTGCCTGCGACAGCTCTTTCCACTGGAAAATTTCAATTCCCAGGGTTCGGGAGTACGGCAACGGCGCTAAAGCATAGCCAGTCGCTTTGCGAAAGAAGATGTGGACAAAAGCAGTGTCGTGGCGATTAAGTACCAGAAATTCTTTGAATACCGGATGCCGCAGATACTGCTGGCTCGGTTCCAGTTGAACGTTTGGCATCACAATGGTGAGCTGGAGCTTATCCGCCGAGAGGGAAGAGAAATACTGAGCCGGAAAATGAGAGGAAAAGCTCAAAGCCAGCCTGGGATC
>JALWUI010000052.1 GCA_027082775.1 Candidatus Kapaibacterium sp. | reverse complement strand
GGGCATAGTGAACCTGCAAACCCGCGTCGATCACCGCATCACTGACCTGCTCGTGAATAACCCCTCTGTAGCGGATTGCAGGGTGCAAGCGGAAAATCCGCAGCACGGTAGTTTCCGGCGGATGCTCCGACCCCGGTGCAAGATGCCGCATTGTAACGATCACGCCACCAACGGTCGAAGAAAGCCGGGACAACAGCGAACGAATTTTTTGCTGCGATTCAGCAGGAATTTCCTCATCATCGTCCAGCATACATACCCACTGGCTACGACAACGATCCAGCAGGGCATTGCGCGCTGCACTAAAATCCTCATTCCACGGAATTTCGAGCACCTCCACAGTTGGCAACTTGTTTAGCCAATCCGGTAGTTCCGATGGCAGTGGTGCGGTGAAGCCAATGAGTATTCGATCGCACAATGGTAGCAGTGACTGCACGGCACGGCGAAGCGTATCAGCAAAGCGGTTGGTCAGAATGCATCCGGTGAGCACTGGCTCTGAGGAAGAAACGGCAGCGTTGAGCTGCTCCATTTCTGCCTGAATCTGAGCAATATACCGGGGAATCTGCGGATGGTCGGAATCAATCTGTTGCGCTTTGCGCAGATACTCCAATGCCTGCGAATACTCTCGTTGCCGCCGCGCTCCATCTGCCAGCCCGATCCAGCAGTTAATTGCATCGGGATTGTGCTCAATACCAGCGCGAAAGTGTTTTTCCGCCTCCGATAGCTGTCCCAATTGCAAATACGTTTTGCCAAGCAGAAAATGGCGCTCTGCTGTCGGCAAAATCAACTCTCCAGCCATAGCAGCCGAGACCGAAGGTTTCTGAGCAAACGCCTGCATTTTGTGAAATGCCTCAAGCGCCTCCTCATAGCGACGGGTCTGGAACAACAGTTCACCGAGCAAATAATATGCAAACGCCTGCTCCGGCTGCTGCTTGAGCGATTCCGTTACCAGTTGCCGTGCAGTGTCGAAATGCTGGTGGTGAAGCGCCAGCCACGCCCGGTAATTCAACGCCTGAATGCGGGCAAGATGATCAGCAGGAAGCAAAGAAAGCGCCTGGTCAAAATCGGCGGCTGCCTGCTCCAACTGTTCCAGAAGTAGCAATGTTTTTCCCCGCTGAAACCACGCATATCCATCCTCAGGATGAGCTTCCAGATGGGCATTGAGCAGTTCCAGATTCCGCTGCGCTTTCGCCCGCATCTGTTCCGGCGTCAGCGCATAGCCACGATGGTACAACTGAATCGGTGACAGCGTCACGCGATATCCTGCTTTCTGGACAGCCGGGAAAATTTGCTCGTGGATAATCCCTTCAAACCGGATGTCAGGATGATTGCGCACAATCCGCAAGAGATAATTCACGTGCTGCTTCGATCCCGCCTGCACCGGCGCTACGGAAAGCAGTTGGACAAACACCCCGCCAATGTGCGGAGAAAGCTGCTGGAGAAATGGACGCACCACTTCCGGATTTACCACCTGTTCGTCAGCATCAATGATCAGGATCCATTCTCCCTGAGCGTGCTGAAGACTAAAATTGCGAGCGGCGGCAAAATCGTTGCGCCACGGAAAGTGCAGCACCTTAGCGCCGAAGCGTTCTGCAATGGCAGGAGTTTGATCCGTTGATCCGGTGTCTACCACAATGATTTCATCGGCAATCGATTGCAAGGACTGGAGACAGGCTGGCAGGAAGCGTTCCTCATTTTTCACGATCAGGCACGCCGAAAGCAGAGGTTGCGTTCTTGCGCTCATAAGGATCGATGCAGCAATTGTTGACAAACCTGTAAAGTACGCTCCAATTCCGCTTCACTGACCAGTGACGAATGTCGGACAGCATCGTGCTCCAGCCATTCTATTGCTCGCGAAGCATCGCGCTGAACGAGAGCCGCCACTCCCAGAATGTAGCGGCGAAATCCTTCAATGTGCGAATCACTGCTGGAAAAGTCCAGCAATTGCTCTAAGGTCTTCCAATCTTCTTTTTGCAATGCAATTTGTGCTAACCGGATCCGTGCCATCTGTTGCTGTTGAGGAGTCAATTGTTGTGATTCCAGTGCCCTGCGCAGCAACTGCTCCGCCTGATCATAGCGGGTATCGGCAAATTCCGTCATTCCTAAATGGTAGAGCAAATACGGATCATCCGGGGTGCGTTCCAGCTCCTGCTGGAGCAACGTCCGGTTCCGTGTGATTTTTGCCGCCGATGGCTCCTGATACCCGGTGTGCAGCAGCACCAGGGGAGCAGAAACAATCTGCAATCCGGCAGCATAAATGGATGGGGATACCTGCTCGTGGATTCGCCCCTGATACCGAATAGCTGGATGATTCCGGAAACACCGGACAGCGGTATGGGAAGACCACTGCTCGCCACGGGCATCCAGAATGTTGCGAATTTCTACTTCTACTCCTCCCACCGCCGGATCTGCAAACAGCGATCTCAACTTATCAGCAGGATACTCCAGCACCTGTTCATCAGCATCAACCATCAGAATCCAATCGCCCCAGCAGCAGTGGATGCCAAAATTGCGGGCAGCAGCAAAGTCATCGCGCCACTGGAAGAAAAACACATCCGCGCCCCAGCGGGCAGCAATCTTCGGAGACTCGTCCGTTGATCCAGTGTCTACAACGACAATCTGATCAGCAATCGGGCGGACGGACGCAAGACAATCCTTGAGCGAGTTGGCAACATTCTTTGCTAACACACACACCGATAGCGTTACACCGTCCATTATGTTATCTTTCCGGGATTGCTATTCGCCATCGTACTCTTCAACCCTTCACAAAAGTCCTCTGGATGGACGAATTACAGCCTCTGACATCGAACTCATGGGAGATCTTTGTATACCCACGCACTGGAAATGCATCGCTTTCAATGGCAGTATGATCACGACTGTGCTTTTCCTTTTGACAGCAAACTTCCTGGAAAGGCGGGGACAAAACTAAAAAGGGCAGCCAGCAAAAGCCGACTGCCCTCAAAATTCAAATGCGCTGTTTCTTTCTCACATTCCTACTTCAGGATGACTAAGGCTGCTTCCAGCACCGTACCCGGAACCTGCAGACGAACGACATACCGTCCTGCCGGCAGCGTTCCAATATCCAGCGTGAGGCTATGCTCACCGGCTGTACCGCTGCCCACTGCTGTCCGTACTTTTTCGCCTGCTTCGTTGAAGAGCTGGAACTGCACCGCTCCCACATCTTCTTTCACCCGATAGCGAAGTACGGCCTGATTCGTGCGCACGGGATTCGGTGCGATCGGGAGCAATTCCAGTGCTCCGGCGCTCAGAATACTCTCAACTTCCGCATCACCCTGCGTGACCGGTCCCACCGTTCCTCGCAGTGTTGCGGTTGGATACGGTGTTACGCCGGGAACGATAGCCAGCAGTGATGCAGACCGCAGACCGCTTGTCCCGCTCTGCGCGTCGAACGCCACATCCAGATCCAGCGTTCCACCATTCGCTGCCAGCGTCTGCGGGAACGTCGGAGGATTCACCAGCGAGAAGTTTGTAGAGCCCAAAATCAGCGCATACGTCACATCATACGCTGTGCTGCTCTGATTCTCAACCGTAAAGGTCTGCGTCGCTGACTGATTACCATAGTTGTACGTGGACGGCGTAATGGTAATCACCGGTCCGCCACCACCCTGATAAGAAGCTTCGCCCTGCAGATTGAACAGGTAAGAAAAGCTCTGCACGCCATTGGAAATGTACACTACCAGTTGCGCCTGTTTGGTAGCAGGCGAGGTGTTCGTAGGCACAAACTGAACGGGAATAGTACCGCTTCCACCATTCGGGCCAATGGTCAACGGCGGCGTAAACGGTACGGCAAACTGCGTTGGGTTATTGCCACCTCGAGCAACACCCGTCACCTGGATAGGCGCAACGCTATGGTTGACAATTTCCAACTGCTGTTCACCAATTTGTCCAACCTGAACCGTCCCAAAATCAATCGTTCCATTAGGAGCAATGGTATTGCCATTGACCATAAACTCAATCTGATTGGGATTGGCAGCAACGCCGGTGCCATCCAGTGGGACTGCTCCATTGATCACACCCGTAGCGGTCAACTGCCCGCTGCGCTGCCCCACGCCGGTGGGTTCAAAGTAGATCGTTACCATCACCGGATCGTTCGTTGCTGGCAGTGCCACCGTTTTCGTTTGCTGCCCATTCCCAAAGTGGTAATCACTACCGGTAAGGGTAAGATCCGCATTCCCCGCAACGCCACTTTGATTCCGCAGAATAAGCTGCTTCGCTAACCGATTCCCAACCGGCACGGTTCCAAAGGACAACTGCGGCGGGTACAGCTCCAGAATCGTCGGATCATTCACCAACTGTCCAACGATCGTCACAACCAGTGAATTCATTGCGTTGGACACAGCCGAAAGATCCAGATCTGCGTTATAGGCGCCGATCGGCACCTGCGATCCAGCTTCCCGCATCCGAACGACCAATAGCCACGGCTGCGTTGCTGTTACGACCACCGGATCCTGTGCGGTTGCCGCCTTCCAGTTTGCCGGATCGGTCAATGGTCCGGCGGGGATAACATTCCCGGAAGCATCGAACTGCCCTCTGAGGTAATACATTCCACCATTGCCGATCAGCTCGAAGCGATTTGCTCCCGCGCCGGTCAACATTGGCGTGCCGTACATTTCCACATCGATCGGCTGCGGCACGGTCAGTGGCACAAAAGCCACATTCTCAAACGGCGAACTATAGCTGTATCCCCGTGCCAGCGGCGGCGTATACACAACCGTTGGCGCCGCTAAAATGGGATTACCGATCCGTCCCTGAAGCTCAATCACCGTTTCCGGACCATTAGCACCGGAATGTTGAATATGCAGGAACGCCTGCTTTACACCCGGTGGCATTCCAGCAACCTGCATCGTTACAATCAATCCTACCTGACCGGTAATCACCGGTGGCATTCCCGTAATGCTAAAGAGGGCAGCATCTGGACCTTCGATCCACCAATTGCTGATTTCAATGGGAGCCGTAGGATCAACGGGGAATTGATCGGGTTGCAACATCAAGGTGGATTGCAACGGCTGTGTTGCGCCCAGATCCGCACCTCCCAGATCAAAGTACGCTCCCGGCGCCAGCAAATCGGTCTGCCCCTGATACGCCTCTAAGGAAGCATAATACCCATCAAGCGGGAGATTCAAGGCAGGGAAGGTATAATTGCCATCAGTGTATGTAATCGTTGCCTGATCAATCCATTGCCCGCCGGTATTCCACAATGGATTGCCAAAAGCGATCTCCGCCGAAATCTCCTGTCCTGCAGGAATGGTTACCGGCATTGAAATCGGCGTATAGGTGCCGGGCACAAAAGCAGCAAATGCTGTGGTATTCGTTGCAACGTCCGTCACCGTCAGGTCAACGCTGGAGGGATTCCGCAGTGTCACAGTCTTCCGCTTTTCGCTTCCGACCGTTCCAAAGTTCCCATCGCCAATGAGTTCCAGCCCCACAATCTCAACAGCGTAATCTTCCGTTTCACCCCACGTTCCAAAGTGACAGGCAGACGAGATACTGTTTTCATACACCAGCACCCGCATTCCCGTAATGCCGGGACGAGCATCCGGTGGAACGGTAAAGCTGCCTCTCAGATACAACGGTCCATTCGAGCTACCACTATGGGCTGTCCAGAACACCTGTTCATTGGGATCATCATAATCTCCATCGGCGTTCCAGTCAATATAGAGCGCAACTTCCCCACTGTAGAAATAGCTCCGATTGTCATCATCTTTGATAATCGTCACCGGATACGTCTGACCGGGATACAATTGCAATGGCGGAATGACTCCTACGTAGTTCTCGTACACCGACCCACTGGCGGTCGTTGAATAATTTGCCCAGTTCCCGATGATCACCCCGCTACAGTAGGTATCAGACATAGAGAATGCATAAGAGTCACAGTAGTCATACCACACCCACACAGCTCCTGCTGGATCCGTAATCGATGGGGTGTACATCGTGTTCCCAACTTCAACAGCGGTGAACTGTGCATCTAACTGCGCCAAGAGCGGGGCATTTGGATTTACATCAAACGTCAGCCAGAAGTGATTCATCCCCTGAGACAATTGTTGATTCACCGTAAAAGACACAGCACTGCGGGGATTACTGATTGTTCCCAGCCACGTAGCAGTATTCGGATCAAAGACGGCACTGCCACCAGTATACCACAGATCCACTGCATCCACGTATGGAAGAATCCCCGACGGCAATGTGAAATCCAATTGGGTTGCAGACAGTGGGTTCAACGTTCCATCGGTTTCAACAATGGCATCCAAAACAGCAACTGTTTGGTCTCCTGCACTGGCAGTACCGGTCACCTGTTCCGCCCAGCTATCTTGATACTGCATTGGAGATGGCGCATATACCTTGATGTCATCGATATGAATGTCATTGCCCCAACCGCTAATTCCCTCAAAAGCAATTTTGACACTGCTTTTACCCGCCGCTCCTGTCAAAGGCAGGGTTTTCTGCTCCCAGTAGTCTCCCCGCGAAGAATATCGCTGGTAATCCGCCAATTCCGTCCACGTATTGCCCCCATCGGTGGACAGATAGACTTTGAGATGATCATATGAAGAGGAGAAGCCATCATCCCGAAACATCCAGAACTCTAAGGTGGGATCGACAGCGGCATTCGTCAGGTCAATCGTTGGACTGATCAACCGAGCAGCACTACCACTGGAGACATCCCAGGAATTAAACCACGCAACGTTACTTCCTCCGTGGGCACTGGCACCCGAAGGGTGGTGGGTCCCTGCATTGACACCCCACTCGGGATCATACCAGGGGTCGTTATCATTCGTAACAACCTGGGTCCATCCACTGCCACTGGTAGGAAAGGTATACCCACTATTGAAACTCTCGAATCCTTCAGTGAAGAAAGTTTGCGCTGTGATTAAACCAACACTTGCGAGAAAAGCGGAGAACAATGGAAACCACCGGCGCATAGCTGATCCCCTTTTTAATGAAACAAACACTTGTGAAATAAAAACATCCTTGCTCCACCTGCTTTTCAAAAATACAAAATTCCGGGGAAATAGCGATCAGGCAACGCAAAAATCCAGATGGCCCTACAGAATCGCCCCTGCGGGTGCCACGTAGTGCACGCTGAAGCATACGCTCCCAGTGTGGTTGTAGCAGCGCTGCTGCGCCCGCGGGCACTTAAGAGAGCATGCGCGCCCTGATGGATGTCCACGCGAAAGTCCGATACAGGTTTTGATGGAGCATAATCGCTAAGCCGTTCGGCTTTTACCGCTGGAGTATCTCGAAGTTTGTCTCTGCTTGCGTTGCCGTCGGAATTCAGTAATGGCAGCGCGGACTTCTTCGGGGGAAGAGAGTTCAAGGACGTGGCGAGCCAGATTGTGCGCTTCTTCTGCATTTGCTTCCCGAATGCGCTTTTTGGTGGAAAGGAGCAGAGAAGGAGCAACTGAAAAGCCGGAGATGCCCAAGCCAATCAGCGTATCGATCGCTAAGGGGTGGCTGGCGAATTCGCCGCAGATAGTGACTTCCAATCCGTATGGTTGCACGGCTTCTATGGTGCGGGCGATAAGCTGGAGCACGGCGGGATGGAAGGGGTCATAGTAAAAATCAACAGCAGCGTTATCTCGATCCGCAGCCATCGTGTATTGTGTGAGATCGTTACTTCCAATGCTCACAAATTGTACCATTGGTGCAAATTTATGTGCCAGCAGGGCAGCAGCGGGCGTTTCAATCATCACTCCGATTGGGAGGTTGGGATCGAAGGGAATTTCCTGTTTCCGGAACGTTTCAGCAAAGCGTCGCAGTAACTTCATAATTTTGAGCACTTCGACTACAGATGTCACCATCGGGATGAGCAGCCGGACGTTGCGGTGCTGCGATGCCCGAAGAATGGCGCGTAATTGAGCGCCCAGAATGCTGC
>JALWUI010000051.1 GCA_027082775.1 Candidatus Kapaibacterium sp. | reverse complement strand
TAATGTTGGAGCCTTCAAATCCCAAGGTGGTGACCTCGTCAGTCGAGGATTTGCCGATAAATCCCTGCGTGAGCACCACCGAGGATTGACGCAAAATGGGGACAAGGTGCTGTTGTACGTTGCGAATGGTGGTTTCCAGATCTACGGTTGCTGCTAAGTGCTGCTGATCCGTTGCAATCAGGGTGGTGGCGGGAACAATCTGTGGCGATACTCCTCTGGATTTGAGGAAAGCAGCAAACACGTGTGTAGCGAGGTGTTCGCCATAGTGGAGAATGCGATCGAGCGTTCGAGACGTAAGCTCCTGCGTAATGGCAACACCGGTCAGCAGGTGCTGGAGTTCCTGGTAGTATTGGTCAAAGGTTGGGTGGATGGACGATAAGTGTGCATTGAGGTTGAGCTTTACGGTAAGCTGGGTGTGGAAGGTGAAAATGCGATCGAGGATTTCCAGTGCGCGGGGCAGATTCGATTGTTCGGCTAACCGGGCAGCCTGCTCTAAATCGCGGGTGGTAGAGCCGAGGGCAGAGATAATAAGAAGGTGAGGGCTGGAGAGTGGCTGCAACCATTGGTAGACGGTCTGGAAATCTTCTGGGGCTTGAAGGATTGATCCACCAATTTTAACAACCCTGGGCGGCATTCCATTTTTCTGGAAATTGCAGTAATGGTTCTATGTTGGAGCGTTACGATGCCTGTTCTTCCCGGACTTTACGCTTCCGCAGCCATAAGGCGTATGGGACAACCGCACAGTAGGCAATGACCAGGACAAAAGGGGCGACGGTGACCGCTAAGAAATTGTTCCACACTTCTGGAATCTTTTGAGGATCATCTGTGATTGCCGTTGCCATCAGGACATAACCGAGCACCATCAGCAGAACCCCAATCCCTAACCAGCGGAAGTTGAGCGGACCCAAGGTAAAGGTCCATCGAGTCTTTTTTACTTGTGTGCGTCGATACCGCTTTGCCATTGACCCTGTTCCGTCGTTTTACGTGCGTACAAATATACAAAAATTTCCAGCAAGTGCCGGTGAGAAACAGCTTGTGTCAGTGTGTACAACAGTTAGCGATCGGTGTTCCGGACGAAAGCGACTTACGTCCGATGATAGGGGCGCAAGCAGGGATCCCGTTGTCCTGATCTGGCACTTTATGCATACAGCTTGACGAGAGCTGTTACTTAAGCATCGGGCAGAAGGAGACCAACTTTCTTATACACCTTCCGCAGGGTTCGGTGTGCTCGTTGTCCGGCTGCTTCTGCTCCTTTGCGTAGAATATTTTTGAGTTCGGTTTTCTCTGTCATCAGTTCGTGGAAGCGTTGTTGGAGCGGGCGGAGCATTTCGATGAGGGCTTCCGCCAGCGCTTCTTTGAATTCCTTGTACCCTTTGCCTTCAAACTCTGCTACAATGGTTTCAATGGGTTTGCCAGTAGCAACGTGATACAGCGTAACCAGATTGCTGATCCCAGGGCGTTTTTCGGGATCGTAAGCAATGGTGCGTTCTGAGTCTGTGACCGCACGCCGGATCTTGCTCCGAATGACATCGGGGGGGTCTGTCAGAAATAGCGTGGCTTTTTCTTCAGGATCCGACTTTGACATCTTTTTTTGTGGGTTCTGCAGACTCATAATCTTTGCTCCGATGGGGGGGATGTAGGGTTCGGGAACGGTGAAGGTGTTGGGATAATAATGGTTGAATCGCTGGGCTAAGTTGCGGGTCAACTCCAGATGTTGCTTCTGATCAGCTCCAACAGGAACCAGGTCCGCCTGATACAGCAAAATATCAGCAGCCATCAGGATGGGATATGTGAACAGTCCAACATTGATGTTTTTCTGCTTTGCCGACTTTTCTTTGAATTGTGTCATCCGGCTGCATTCGCCCATATAGGTGAAGCAACTCAAGACCCACGTCAGTTGGGTATGCGCCGGAACGTGAGATTGGACAAAAATGATGCTTTTTTCGGGATCAATGCCTGCTGCTAAGTAGAGAGCGGCGACCTCCAGCGTGCGCTGACGCAGCTTTGCCGGATCCTGCGGGACCGTTAAAGCGTGCAAATCCACGATGGCAAATAAGCAGTCATATTCCTCTTGCAGTTGCACCCACTGCCGAAGTGCCCCTACATAGTTTCCGATCATCAGGCGGTGGGTTGGTTGCATGCCGCTCAAAATAATTTTCTTCCTCGACTTCGATTGTTGCTGTTCCATCGTTGCTTGCTATTTTCTCGTTCGACGGTCCTGGGTTAGTCGTTCAGCAATCCGAGTCCAATAGTGCGGTGGAATCGGAGCGGTTCGTCGACGCTCCATCAGCAACTCAAATTGTAAAAGTTTTGCATTGCGCTGCTTGCGGAGCATTTGCTGGCGCTCTTCACTCTGGCAGCATTGGAGCAAATCGTCCATTGTGAGAAGCTCCTTGCGAAGTTCCAGCTCCGGCGGCAAATAGCCACTGTTTTTGAGGATACGGTATGCCAGACGCAGTTCAGCGGGCAAATGGGACAGGTTCTCAACTTTCAGTGGCTTACCAAATCCCGGGAGATTCTCAAAAGCTCCCTGCTGAATTGCTTCCTGAATTTTTTGTTCTGCTAATTTCCACAACATTGCTGTACCGGGTGCGTTTTGTGAACTTGCAAAACTATAGTTTTTGTCGCAGATGATGGATACGTTGTTTGCCTCTTCATCCGGCATTGCTGAGCCCCTGGCAGAGCGGATGCGCCCTCGCTCCCTTTCTGAAGTGGTCGGGCAGGAAGCAGTAGTACAACTTCTGCAGCGATTACTGAAACAGAAGCAGCTTCCATCGATGATCTTCTGGGGACCACCGGGCAGTGGGAAGACGACAATTGCCCGGCTGCTGGCGAGCGAAGGGGCGTATCACTTTGAGGCATTGTCTGCTGTTTCGGCGACTGTCAAGGATGTTCGGGTGGTGCTGGAACGGGCGCGGCAGCGCCAGCGGCAACAACGCCGTACCCTGTTGTTTCTGGACGAGATTCACCGCTTTACTAAAGCACAGCAGGATGCATTATTGCCAGCCGTTGAGACAGGATTGATTACCCTTGTGGGCGCTACCACCGAAAATCCATCGTTTAGCGTTATTCCAGCTTTGCTCAGTCGGTGTGTGGTCTATCAGCTCCATCCTCTGACACCGGAGCAGATCCGCCAGATTGTTGAGCGGGCGCTCCGGACTGATGCCGTGTTGCAGCGTTACACAATTGAGATTCCTGACTGGGAAAGTGTGTATCGATATAGTGGTGGTGATGCGCGCAAAGCGTTAAATCTGCTGGAGCTGGCTATCACTACCGGTGGGGAGGAGACAAAGGGCGTCATTCGGCTTACCCATCAGGTTATTCAGCAGCTTGTTCAGCAGGTTTTCCCGGCGTATGATCGCAGCGGGGAGGAGCATTACAATACCATTTCTGCCTTTATCAAGTCGCTCCGGGGATCAGATCCCGATGCTGCGTTGTTATGGTTGGCAAAGATGCTGGAAGCGGGTGAAGATCCACTGTTTATTGCCCGACGGCTGGCGATCTTTGCCAGTGAAGACATTGGGAATGCTGATCCACAGGCACTGTTGTTAGCAACGGCTGCACTGCAAGCGGTGCAGGCTATTGGGATGCCAGAAGCGCGTATTATCTTAGCGCACGCCACTACCTATTTAGCAGCAGCACCCAAATCCAATGCGGCGTATAAAGCCATCAATGCTGCTCAGGCGTTTGTGCGTGCCCATCCACATTTGCCAGTGCCGTTGCATCTGCGCAATGCCCCAACAACTCTGATGCAGCAAATAGGGTATGGGCGTGAATATCAGTATCCGCACGATTTTCCGGGTCATTTTGTCAATGTTTCCTATTTCCCTGAAAATGTTGGAGAGCAGCAATTTTACATTCCAACTGATCAGGGAATGGAGGAGGAGTTGGCAAAGCGGTTACGGGAGCGCTGGCAACAGCGGTACGGTCCAGATGACGAATGTCGGGGGCAAGACAAGGAGGAAATTGTGAGCGAGTGATCTAAAATAACCCTTTTTTCGCATACGTCTTTGCGGGCTATCGGGGTGATTTTGTTCAACAACCAGAGGGCTTTCTAATGAAGTTTTCCGCATTCTTTGTGAGTCTTGCAGTCATCTTTGCCCTTGGCTGTGGTGGGAACCAACAGCAACAGGCGCCGCAGCAAGAGGAAAAGGCAGCACAGCAAACAATGGAACACTCAGCACAGCAGGCAGGTATTCAGGTAGACATTTCCCAGCTGGCTTCAAACAAATGCCCGGTCTGTGGGATGGATTTGAGCAAACATATGGTAATGGACACTGCACGGTACGAAGGCAAACTGTACGGGTTCTGCTCTGTGGAGGATCGAGAGAAGTTTATGAGTGATCCGGCAAAGTATATGCAGCAGCACCAGGGAATGATGGAAGGCGAGCATATGGAGGAACACGAGCACAAGATGGGAGAAAAGGAAGAGCACGAACACGAAATGAAGAAAGGGACAAAAGAAGAAGCAAAGGAAAACGTCCAATACTAAGCGTTGAACAGCGATTTGTTTAGTGGTCGTTCTTTCCGGTGTTTCTCGTAAATTTGCAGTTTACAAAGCAGACGGTGGAGAGGTGGCCGAGTGGCTGAAGGCGGCGCCCTGCTAAGGCGTTGTACGGGTCACCCCCGTACCGTGGGTTCGAATCCCACCCTCTCCGCTCCCTTTCAATGGATGTACCGTAAGTTGGAGTAGCTCCCTTGTCAGTTTCCTTCCTGTACATTGTGTGGGATGTTGATCCGGAAATTCTCCAGATTGGGATTTTTCATCTTCGGTGGTATGGACTCCTGTTTGCTACCGCTTTTTTTATCGGCTATTTCTTGATGAAAAAGTTCTTCCAGGAGGAGCGGATGCCACTTGCGTATCTGGATGCACTGACGGTTTACGTCGTCGTTGGCACCGTCGTTGGCGCCCGGCTGGGACATGTGCTGTTCTACGCTCCGGATTATTATTTTGCACATCCAGTTGAAATTCTGGAGATCTGGAAGGGAGGATTAGCCAGCCACGGCGGAGCTATTGGCATTTTGATTGCGCTGTGGCTCTTTACCCGGAAGTATCGGAAAATATCAATGTTGTGGTTGTTAGACCGTTTGGTGATTCCAACGGCGCTGGGTGGAGCTTTTATCCGTATTGGCAATCTCTTCAATTCTGAGATCATTGGCAAACCAGCCGATCTGCCCTGGGCATTTGTTTTTGCGCGGGTTGATTCCATTCCGCGGCATCCATCGCAGATCTACGAAGCACTGGCATATCTGGCTGTTTTTGTGTTCCTCCTGCGGTATTATCGCCGACACCGTCGTTCGCTTCAGCCGGGCAAGCTCTTTGGATGGTTTCTGGTTCTGGTTTTTGCTGCACGCTTTTTGATTGATTTTGTCAAGGAGGTGCAGGAACCGTTTGAAGCGTCGCTGCCACTGGATATGGGACAAATCCTGAGCATTCCTTTCATTGCAGTAGGATTGTATTTCGTACTTCGGTCGCCAAAGGCAATTCCATCTGCCGCTACCCGTTCTTCACGTCGAGAGTCAAGAACACAGAAGGAGCGAGTGCGATGAGCACAACGGAAGAACAAAATGGATTGCCATCGGAATTGCAGCAGGAATTAGAGCGTTCATTGTATGACCGGGCAGGTCGCATGCATCCGGACGATGAACGGCTGGTTGATGAACGATTGGAGAAGAAGATCCAGTCGCTGTTGTCTGGATCCGCGATGGTATCCCAGAAGTTGCGAGTGTTGATTCAGCGGGTACAACTCTTGTACTCCCTGCTCAAAGATCCGGATTTTTCCCTCCGATGGACAACGAAAGCGCTTATTCTGGCAGCCTTAGTGTACTTCATCAACCCTTTTGATATGGTGCCAGATGTGCTGCCTTTGATTGGTTATGTTGATGATGCTTTTGTGATCGGCTTGGTCATCAACAGTCTCAATGAAGAAATTCGGCGGTATGCAGAGTTTCGAGGTATCCCTCTGGAGGTTGCTGCTTAGAAGGGGATCCTGGCTTCTATGGAAGGAGCAGACTGACAACGGCAGCGGTCAGGAGGTTCGCTAAAACACCACCGAACATTGCTTTCAATCCAATTTGTGCGAGCTCTGCTTTTCGCTCAGGAACCAATCCCCCAATGCCGCCGATCTGGATAGCGATACTGCCGAAGTTTGCAAAGCCGCAAAGCGCAAAGGTTGCCAGATGGATTGTCCGTTCGGAGAGGGTTCCCGCCTGGATGTATTCACTGAGTTTGGCGTAGGCAACGAATTCATTGAGAGCAATTTTGGTCCCTACCAGTCCACCAAAGAGTTCAGCATCCTGACCGGGAACGCCAATAATGTAGGCAATCGGGGAAAGCAGTATGCCAAAGAATTCCTGAAGCGATTTTGGAAAGCCGTTCCATCCCAGTGGCAGCGCAGCGTGGATGTAGAGAAAGTGGAAAAAGGCGTCTGCCAGTGCGATAAATGCTAAGAAAACGATCAGCATAGCAGCGATGTTAACTGCCAGACGGACCCCTTCTGTTGTGCCATTCACTGCCGCTTCCAGCACGTTCTGCGATTGCGCATAGATGTTTTCCGGTATCGCCGTTTCTCGATCCAGCTCCTGTCCGGTTGCTGGTACCAAAATTTTGGCAATCATCAAGCCAGCGGGAGCAGAGATGATGCTGGCAGCGATCAGATCGGTGGCCGGGATGCCCATCTGAATGTACCCTGCCAGCACGCCGCCAGCGATGGTCACAAAACCACCAACCATCATTGCAAAAAGCTCCGAGCGTGTTGCAACGGAAAGATATGGGCGGACGGTGAGTACCGCCTCAGTCTGTCCAAAAAACACATTCGCTGCTGCTGCCAGCGATTCAATGTTGGAGGTGCGGAGTGTCTTCTGCATCAACCATCCCATTGCGTAGACGATCTTTTGCATAATGCCTAAATGGCAGAGCACTGCCATCACCGCCGAGAAGAAAATGATCGTGGGCAGAATGGTGAAGGCAAAGATAAACCCGAAAGTTTCACGATAAGCAGGGTCTACCAGGCGACCAAAGACAAACTGCGCTCCTTGCTGCGCAAAGCCTAAGAATCTGGTCACTGCATTCCCCAGCCACTGGAAACCATCCACAATACCGGGAACTTTCAGAACTGCGAAGGCAAAGAGAAACTGGAGAGCAAAGCCCCAGAGTACGATCCGCACAGGAAAAGCTCGACGATTTTCTGATAAACTCCAGGCAACCAGTAAGATCAATGCGATACCTACCAGCCCGATCAGTTGCATCGGCGTTATTCCACCGTCACACTCTTTGCCAGATTCCGGGGCATATCCACATTGCATCCCCGCTCAACGGCAATGTAATACGCCAGGAGCTGCAGCGGAATAACACTCAACACCGGGGTGAAATACGGTAGTGTTCTGGGAATATAGATGGTGTGATCTGAAACGTCGGCGATTTTGCGATCACCTTCGGTTGCAATTGAAATGATTTTTCCGCCTCGCGCTCGAACTTCTTCGATATTGGAAAGGATTTTTTCATATAGCTCATCTCGAGGAGCAATGAACACCACTGGCATATTTTCGTCGATCAGCGCAATCGGTCCGTGTTTCATTTCAGCCGCAGGGTATCCTTCAGCGTGGATGTAAGAAATTTCCTTCAGTTTCAGAGCCCCTTCCAGAGCAACGGGGAAGTTGTAAGAGCGTCCCAGATAGAGGAAGTTTGCCGCATCTTTGTACTGAAGAGCCACGTGCTGGATCAAATCCGCCTGTTCCAGAATTTGCTGGATCTTCTCCGGGATCGCTTGCAGCTCACGGAGCAGGGTACGTCCATCTTCTGGCGAGAGATGTCGCATCCGCCCCAGGTAGATTGCCAGCAGCGAAAGTACAGCTAATTGAGAGGTAAAGGCTTTGGTGGTAGAGACTCCTATTTCTGGTCCAGCTTGGATATAAAC
>JALWUI010000050.1 GCA_027082775.1 Candidatus Kapaibacterium sp. | reverse complement strand
GCTGGGGAAGGAGTATGGTTTGGAGGCGAAGCAGGAAGGGGAGGAGGTGGTAGTGCGGTACGGGATTGGGCTCAGTGGAGCGGTGGAGGTGGTGCTGTACGACGGGTATGGGCGGAAGGAAACAGTGATAGCGAAGGGACAGCAGGAGGCGGGGTGGCGGGAAGTGCGGCTTGGGACGGAGGGGTTGAGCAGCGGGTTACATTTTGTGCGTTTGCGGAGCGGGCGGTATATGAAGGTCGTGCCGGTGTGGGTGGTGAAGTAGGGAGGAAGGCATCACCTGACCGTCGAGGCAGGATGATATGCTGCCCTGTACCTGAAAAGTACCAGCTTTCATCAGTTATCATTGTATCCTGAATACGCACTTCTGGTGAAGGCGCGCTAAGAAAGTGCTTCTGGTGGGAGAAAGGAGGCGCTTTCACTCCAGCGGGCAGTGGGCACGAAATGTGAGGAATGGCTGATCGTTTAATGCTGCTGTGTGGAATGAAGGAGAGAGCCAAAGGTGATGGATATTCGGACGCTGTTGCAGCAGCGGATTTTGCTGCTGGATGGCGCTATGGGAACGATGATTCAGCGGTACCAGCTCGGTGAAGAGGATTATCGCGGAGAGCGCTTCCAGCACTTTGAGCAGCAGTTGAAGGGAAATAACGATGTGCTGGTGCTGACGCAGCCAGAGATTATCTGGGAGATTCACCAGCAGTATCTGGAGGCGGGAGCGGATATTGTGGAAACCAATACCTTCAATGCCAACGCTATTTCCCAGGCGGATTATGGACTGGAATCCCTCTGCTACGAGATGAACGTTGCGGCTGCTCGCATTGCCCGAAAAGCGGTCGATCAGTGGAATCAGCGGACACCGGATAAGCCGCGATTTGTTGCCGGAGCGATGGGACCGACGAATAAAACGCTTTCGTTATCGCCAGATGTTGCTCGCCCGGCTTATCGCGAGGTGACCTGGCAGCAAATGGTGGAAGCCTATCGGGAACAGGCGCGGGGATTGCTGGATGGCGGCGTCGATTTGCTGCTGATTGAAACGGTGTTTGATACTCTGAACTGCAAGGCGGCGATTTATGCGATTGCGGAACTGTTTGAGCGTGGCTATCGCCGGGTGCCGGTGATGATTTCTGGAACCGTTGTGGATGCCAGTGGTCGCACCTTGTCGGGACAGACGGTGGAGGCATTCTGGATTTCGGTGCAGCATACGCCGAATTTGTTGAGCGTGGGGTTGAATTGCGCGCTGGGTTCTGCGCAAATGCGCCCATTCATTAAAGAACTGTCGGCGATTGCTCACGTGTATACCAGCCTGTATCCGAATGCGGGCTTGCCCGATGAGTTTGGGCACTACCGGGAAACGCCGGAATATATGGCGCAGGTTGCGCGGGAATATGCGGCTGAAGGATTTGTCAACATCATCGGCGGGTGTTGCGGTACGACCCCTGAGCATATTCGGGCAATCGGTGAAGCAGTCCGTTCGTTGCCACCGCGAAAGCCACCGGAGCGCCGGCGCACGCTGCAATTATCCGGATTGGAGCCGCTGGTCTTTCGTCCCGATCTGAATTTTGTGAATATCGGTGAACGGACGAACGTTGCCGGCTCCCGTCGCTTTGCCCGATTGATTCGAGAGGAAAAGTACGAAGAAGCCCTGGAAGTCGCGCGGCAGCAGGTGGAGAATGGAGCGCAGATGATCGATGTGAATATGGACGAAGCGCTGCTGGATTCGGAAAAAGCGATGCGGACGTTCCTAAACTATCTTGCCACTGAACCCGAAATCGCCAGAGTGCCCATCGTGATCGATTCTTCAAAGTGGAGTGTGATCGAAGCGGGACTGCAGAGTACGCAGGGCAAAAGTGTCATCAATTCGCTGAGCCTGAAGGAAGGGGAGGAAGTGTTCAAGCAGCAGGCGCGGGAAGCGATGAAGTATGGGGCAGCGGTGATTGTAATGGCATTCGATGAACAGGGACAGGCGGATACGCTGGAACGGCGGATTGAGATTTGCCAGCGAGCCTACCGCATTTTAACGGAAGAAGTGGGATTCCCACCGGAAGACATCATTTTCGATCCGAACATCTTTGCCATTGCAACCGGCATTCCGGAACACGATCGCTATGCACTGGATTTCATTGAAGCGACCCGCTGGATTAAGCAGAACCTTCCCTTCGTTCGAGTCAGTGGCGGCGTGAGCAATCTCTCTTTTGCTTTCCGGGGCAATAATCGAATTCGGGAAGCAATGCACTCCGTGTTCCTCTACCACGCCATCAAAGCCGGAATGGATATGGGAATTGTCAACGCGGGGCAACTGGAGGTCTATGAAGAAATTCCAGAGGAGCTGCGGACGCTGATCGAAGATGTGATTTTCTGTCGATCGCCGGAGGCTTCGGAAAAATTGATTGCCTATGCTGAACAGATGCGGCAACAGGGAGGAGCAAAGGAGGAGAAAACAGAAGAGTGGCGTTCCCTGCCGGTCGAAGAGCGGCTCAAACACGCCTTGATTAAGGGGATTACGCAGTACATTGAGCAGGATGTGGAAGAGGCGCGGCAGAAGTATCCTTCGGCATTGTCCATTATCGAAGGTCCCCTGATGGATGGAATGCGCATAGTGGGCGATCTGTTCGGTGATGGAAAAATGTTTCTCCCGCAGGTTGTGAAGTCGGCGCGGGTGATGAAAAAAGCTGTCGCCTATCTGGTGCCGTATATCGAGGCGGAGCGGAAAGCAGCAGGGACGCAGGAAGCAGCGGGCAAAATTCTTCTGGCAACAGTGAAAGGAGATGTGCACGATATTGGAAAAAACATTGTGGGAGTCGTGCTCCAGTGCAACAATTACGAAGTGATTGATCTGGGCGTGATGGTTCCCGCAGAGAAAATCATTGAGACGGCGAAGAAGGAACAGGTGGATATTGTGGGGTTGAGTGGTTTGATTACGCCATCACTGGATGAGATGGTCCACGTAGCAAAGGAGATGGAGCGGGCAGGACTGGATATTCCGCTGTTAATCGGTGGAGCAACAACGTCGCGAATGCATACGGCAGTTAAAATCGATCCGGTCTATCGTGCTCCGGTCGTGCACGTACTGGATGCTTCTCGATCGATCCCGGTCGTTTCTCAGTTGCTTTCGCCAGAGCAGCGAGGGGCTTTCGTCGAAAAAATTCGGGCTGAATATGCGGCTTTGCGCCGACAGCACGCTTCAAAGCAGGCGGCGAAAGAATATGTGCCGCTGGAATTTGCGCGTCAGCATCGGTTTCGGTCGGATTGGGAAAAGATCGATATTGTTCGTCCCCGACGGCTGGGTATTACGGAGTTTTTAGCGTATCCGCTGGAGGAAATCCGGCGGTATATCGACTGGACCCCATTCTTTTTGTCTTGGGATCTGCGGGGCAAATACCCGGCGATTCTGGAGTCGAAACGCTATGGAGAAGCAGCCCGGAAGTTGTTTGAGGATGCGCAGCGATTGCTGGACTGGATCATTGCAGAGCAGTTGCTGGAAGCGCGAGCAGTGGTGGGTTTGTTTCCGGCAAACAGTCGAGGTGATGACATTGAGCTGTACGCAGATGAAGAGCGTTCAGCAGTGGTAGTGGTGCTCCATACCCTTCGCCAGCAGAGTCGCAAAGTCGATGGAGTGCCGTATCTGGCGCTGGCGGATTATGTGGCGCCAATCGAAAGTGGGCGGATTGATTACGTGGGATTGTTCGCCGTCTCCACCGGTTTCGGTGTAGAAGAAGCGGTGCAGCATCTGGAGGCGCAGAATGATGACTATGCCGCTTTGCTGGTCAAATCCTTAGCAGATCGGCTGGCGGAAGCCTTTGCAGAGTTGATGCACGAAAAAGTGCGGAAGGAGTTGTGGGGATATGCTCCGGATGAGCAGTTGAGCAATGAGGAGTTGATCGCTGAAAAATACCGCGGGATTCGTCCTGCCCACGGCTATCCTGCGTGTCCGGATCATTCGGAGAAACGCACCCTGTTTGCTGTGCTGCAGGTTGAGCAGCGCATTGGTATGCAGCTCAGTGAGAATTTCGCGATGATTCCCGGTGCATCCGTAAGCGGAATGTACTTTGCCCATCCACAGGCGAAATATTTCGCCGTTGGCAAAATTGGGCGGGATCAGGTGGAGGACTACGCTCGCCGCAAAGGGGAGCCGGTCGAACAGATTGAGCGGTATCTGGCGCCATACCTGAACTACGAACCTGCTACCTTAGAACCGTCAAGCTCTTGAGTTTCAGCAGCGCACAGCACGGGAAAATTTAAAGCCCGTTCCAGCCGAAGCACCCTCATTCGCTGATGCATACCGGGAGTGCTGGCTTTCGTCGGCAAAGAATGCCCGATATAGGGCATGCCCAAGGAACGGGTAGGGGCAAAGCGCTGCTTCGCCCGATGGGCGGCCAGCCGGGGCGCCCCTACAGGGGGCAGAAATTCCCTCTCCCTCCGGGAGAGGGTAAGGGTGAGGAAAATACCCGCTGAAGCGTACGCTCCCGGTGAACTGGGAGCGCCGACTTCAGTCGGCAGAGAAAGCGCACCCTAAAGGGTGCGTTCCCGGTGAATGCACACTGAAATGTGCGCTCCCGGATTCTCTTCGATGGTCTTGCCTGTGTCCGGAATTTTTTGTATATTTGCCTCACACTGTTAGTTCGTTTCACAATTTCAAGGATTACAAAATGACAAAAGCGAAAACATTTTCTGCAAATCGTGTGTGTGTGTGTGTGTGTGTGTAACCGCCCTCCTGTTTGCAATGACCCTCCCGCTGGCAGCGCAACTGGATGTGTGGCGCCTGGATTTTCAGTCTTCTGGTCCTGGAACTGGTGACACAATTCGAGACTTTGATCTCCGTACACCTGCCGTTGTTGCCGATGTGATTGTGGGACTGAATCTATTCCCTGCCTCTGGTCCCTCTGAAATCCACGTGTATGAAGTGGATGGTTCTGCTTCCGTGTTGCAGTTCGTGCGGCTTCGGGATGTGAATCAAACGAATCTGGAAGGGCGGAGCGTGGTGCGCAGCCTCGATGGACGGGGATATTGCATAGCAGGGGTGCAGTATGTGATGCTGGATACGATGCTGATCGTAGCATGGGTGGATACCGGCGGACGGGTGCAATGGGCAAAGCGGTTGGAGTTGCAGGATGCGCAGGGGCAGCCGTATGAGATTGTGGTGCCGACGAAGATTGATCAGTGGCGGGATCACTATGTGATTGGAGGGTATGCGAGGCGAGCCGATGAGCAGGATGCCTTTGTGCTGGGGATTGATGATCGAGGGGCGGTGCGATGGGTGATGATCTATCGGGATATTGCGACGCCGGATCACGACAAATCGCCGTTGTGGAACTGGGATCTGTGGATTGACCGTCAGGGGAGAGGGATTCTGGCAGGGAGTCGAGTGACACGGTTTGGGATCGGATTACCGCCAGCGCCGTGTGAGAATGAGCGGCAGCAGGGATGGATGGTGTTGTTTGATGCGGGCAGTGGCACGCCGCTGAGCAACGGGGTGTACACGGACTATCGGGATCAGTGTGTGGAGTTTCGGAAGGTGCGGATCACGGAGGAGCCGGCAACGGGGAAGGAATATGTGGTGAGTGTAGGATGGGGGAATCGGGACATTGGGGTAACGACGCAGACGGTTTTTCCGGCGATTTACGGCGGGGAATTGATGCAGTTAAGCAGTGGGGAGGTGACGCTGGAGTATGCGTTGAATCACGCCAGCAGTGCCGAAGGGGGGAAAGCGGAGTATGATCGGTATGAGGATGTGCAGACGTGGGTAGTAGCGGACACGATGTGGGATTATGTGAGTGTAGTGGGGACGCGGCGGGATAGTGGATGGACGGAGGATCGGGGGCAATACTGGTTTGGGCAGTACGGGAAGGGATGGCAGGGACACGGGGTGTATATGATGGAGGGGCACTGGTATTGGCGGAATCCGAACCAGATGGTGTATGTGGAGCGATTGCGGCATATGGAGGTGAAGGATACGGCGCTGTATTTGCTGGGGTATTGGGGAGAGCGGGGAATGTTATGGAGAACGGAAGGGCGAATACAATTTGGCAAACCGGGGAAAGTAGGTGACGGATGCTTTGAGTTCTTGCTGGACAGTCATCAGGAGAAGGTGTTGATGTATGAGGAGATGATGGAAGTGGTGAAAGGGCAGGTGCGGGAAATGGATCTGCGGCTGGAGCAGGGAGGGGTGATATTCTTTGGGGCTGGCTGTCAGGCAACGCTTCCGTGAAGGTTGCACATTGTTAGTGAGGGCAGGGAGGGAACAATTATGAAACTCGGAGGATTATTGTGCTCGGTTTTAGGCGTTCTGTGCTGGCTGAGCAGTGGGAGTGGGGGATATGCGCAGGAGTGTTCTCTTGCGATGACGAATGCCTATGTAGGACACCAATACTGGGTTGTATTGCCACCGCCTAATGATGAGAGCACTCCTGGTTTGTTTGTTGCTATTGTTGGCATCGATAGCGGGATAGTGTGGGTTGATGTGCCGGCACTTGGGTGGCAGTTGCCGCCATTTGTGCTCCGCAGGGGGGAAGTGCGGGTGCTGACAACCCGGCAGGAGTTGCCATTGCTGGAGGATCAGGTCGGAAAGATTGAGTATACAGCGATTCGGATACGAAGTTCCGGACTGATCGTGGTAGCAGCGACCAGCAGGGAAGAAGAACTGGTTACGGCAAGCTATGTGGCATATCCGACTTCTGTGTGGGGGACTCACTATGTGTTTGCAGGGTACTATGATAACAAAGGGGAAGCCTACGCTGCTCATAGGACGCTCTTTCTCAATGGTTTTTACGTCATAGCCCGCGAGAATGGAACTAATGTCCAGATTCGTCTTCGAGGGCACGGGCGGGGGTGGATGCGGATCAATGGGCAGGATCAGCAGGTGGCGTTTCCTCGAGATTGGGGCAAAAGCTTCCAGTTTACTCTCAATGCAGGCGAGGTGCTGGATTTCTGCAGTCTGGGTTTGAGCCAGGATGAAAATGGAAATGAGGGGGAACTGGATATTACCGGGACAGAAATCACTGCCAGCCAACCGGTGGGAATTGTGTCAGTCAATGGAGCAGCTCCTATGCCATATCAACACGTGACGGAATTTAGTGGGGAGCCAATCGCGGAGATGCTGCCACCGAAGGGGGTATGGGGGAAGCGATACATTACCCGCGCTTTGCGGAGCCGCGGACCGCTGGAAAATCACCCTGGGGGACCTATCTACAGTGGCGATAACTACCGGGTCGTTGCCCTGGAAGACAACACCCTCTTTACCGTGCGGTGGTATGATCCGCAGAGCGGGCAATTGAAAGGACAGTGGTCGGGATTGCTTCGACGGGCAGGGGAGTTTATGGAGTATATCAAAGGGGGCAACCTGCAGGAGTTCATCGAAGGGTATGCGGTCTGGGAAGCAGATCGCCCTTTTATGCTGGTGCAGTACGGCGGGGCAGGGGATGCAGCAGTGTTTCTATGGGCAATCCCGGTGGAGCAGTATCTGTGTGAGCAGGTGGGGTATCAGTGGGAGGATGTGACGACGCGTCTGGTAGCGAACCTGCTGATCGCAGCCGGAGGGGATATGGAGGTGGTGAGGAAGGTTCGGTACAATGGTCGGGAGTTGAAGGAGTTATCGCCGCAGTCATTATGGCAGCGGGTACCGGGGACGGATTACTGGGCAGTACGGTTGTCAGTGGATGAAGGGGTGCAGTGGGTGGAAAGTCCGGTGCCCGTCGGGCTACAACTGGCAGGGCTGTGGACGAGTTATGATTCGCCCGGTCAATACGGCCACACGCTGATGGCGTGGAACCGATTGGGGAAGCTGGACACGGAAGCGCCACGATTGCAGCGGCAGGATAGCTGCGGCATCGCCACCGTTACCGCCCGTGATGACTCCCTCGATCTGCCCTACGAAGATACCGGCATCAGCAGAGTGGAACTGCTCAGCGATCGGTCCTATAACTACCGCCT
>JALWUI010000049.1 GCA_027082775.1 Candidatus Kapaibacterium sp. | reverse complement strand
TGAGAAGCGCAGAACTGAAGGCGAGAAAAGCAGTAACGATCACCGGTTTGGATTGCAGCACCATCAGCACCAGGGTTGCAGCAACCGAGGTAACGGCTGCTTTGCCAACTGGCATTGATTGCAACACCACTCCTTTGCGATACTTTGCATAAAGTCCACCCAGCAGAATCAATCCATCCCGGATCACAATAATTCCCAGATACCAGCCGGGCACAACGCCCTGAAAATAGAGCGTTAGCACTACAGCGGCAACAAAAATTTTGTCCACCAGCGGATCCAGAATTTTTCCCCATTCACTCTGCTGGTGAAATTTCCGGGCAATCCAGCCATCCAGCAGATCTGAGATATAAGCAACGACGCCCAGCGCAACCGCTACCACCGGATAATGATTGAGCAATGCCCAGAGCGTCGGGAACAACAGCACGAATCGCACGAGCGTCAACATATTGGGTATGGTCAGCAGCTTCTCTGCTTTTGCCATCCTGTTTTCATCCTTTCCACTGACTCCACAACCATTGATACCCCAGTGTACACACTGCGGCGGACAAACCAACGAGCATCGGTTCAATGTCGTGCACAATAGGGACATTCTCCCCCATACTCTTCTGCAATCCAATCCACACTGCCGCCGTTAGCGATCCCATCAGCATCACCCGTTTCGCAGCATTGGGCGAGATCGACCGCTCTGGCACATAGCTCAGTAAGAGGGGCAACAGCAATCCCGATACCGCAATGGAAGCGCTGTAGTAGATGAGCTGCACAACAGAGGGCAAGAGTAAGGCAAAGGCGATACAAAAAGCAGCAATAACACCCAAGGCAACGCGGGTCAGCGCCACTTCCGATATCCGCCACCGAAGTTTCCGAAGTAATGCCGGTAGAATATCATAGCTCAGGGTCATCGCGCTGATGAACCCATAGCTGTCCAGTGTGGACATAATCGTTGCCAGCAATGCCACGATAAAGAAACCTTTCAGGGCGACTGGCAACACGGTATCTGCTAAAACCGGATAACTCAGAAGTGGATCCGAAAGGTTCGGGAAATATGCGCGGGCATACAATCCGCAGGATAGCGTCATCAGATCGAACAGGAACCAGAACACAACGGCAATACGAATCCCTTTTCTGGCAATCTCTGGACGCCGCACCGCCGCACACCGCTGATGGAATCCGGGATCAACGAAGGTTTGCAAAGCGATAATGTACCACACCAGCAGAAACTGCCACGAGTAGGGACCCGGCAAATGCGTATGGGTTTCCGGCAATAACTGCCACATTGCGGCTGGTGATCCAAAGTGATCGAAGGTAAAAATGGTGAGCAGAATGAACCCTGTATACATCAGCAAGAATTGCACAACATCCGTCCACACGCCGGCGCGAAATCCTCCGGTGACCAGATACCCCATAGAAAAAAGCGTTCCGATGACAATTGCCACCCACCGTGGTAAATCGGCAAACACAGAGATCAGGAGCCCAAAGGAAAGCGCATACGAGACAGGTAATGTTAAAACAACGATGAGCACCGCCCCAATCAAAGCAGCGGTGTTCCCATAGTAGCGCCGCAACTGTTCCGGGATCGTTCGCGCCGGCTGCTGCCGGATTGGCACTGCCATCACCGAAGCGTACAGCAGTGCAACGATGTAATAGGGAAGAGCAAAAGCGAACCATTCGGCAATGCCAGCATTATACACAAACTCTCCAACCCCCAAGATTGCTCCATACCACGTTGCAACCAGGGTCGCCACAAAGAGTGGGAGGGTCAGAGAACGTCCAGCCAGCAAAAAATCTTCTACCTCATCAGCACCGCCTCTCCGGCGCCGGGCTGTCAGGATTGCAATGAATCCCAGAGCTGCAAAATAGAGGAAGATCCAGCCATAATCAACCCATTGCAGCCTCATCAGGGGCTATGCATTCGGCACCCGAACCAGAAGATTATCAATGAGGCGAGCAGAGGGCAAACGGGCGGCTACTAATAGGACCACGTGTGCACCCGGCGAGAATGCTTCCGGTTGCTCCAGCGTCTCTGCCAATGCTGCCGCTGCATAGTCAACGCGCAGCTCCGGGACGGCTGAGAGAACCTCCTGCATCCGTGCTTCAATGACCGATCGTCGCCGTTCACCCTGCAAAATCATTGACTGCCCAGCCTGCAATGCCCGGTACAATGACAACGCTTTCTGCCGCTCCCCTGCGGACAGATAGACATTGCGAGAGCTGAGCGCCAATCCATCGGGCTCCCGCACGGTGGGAACCATTACCACTTCGATGGGAAAATTCAAGTCGCGTACTAACTGCCGAATCACCAGAAGTTGCTGATAGTCTTTTTGTCCAAAATACGCTCGATCGGGCTGAACGATGTTGAACAATTTACTCACGACCGTGGCAACGCCATCGAAATGCGTGGGTCGAAAAGCCCCCTCAAACTTTTCGGTAATCCCGCGAATGGACACCGTCGTTGCAAATCCCTCTGGATATATTTCTTCGACCGAAGGCGCAAACAGCACGTGGCTGCCCGCCTGTTCGGCAACCTGCAGATCCCGCTGCAGGTCACGAGGATACCGTTCAAAATCTTCGTTTGGCGCAAACTGCGTTGGATTCACAAAATCCGAGGTCACAACGTACTCACACTCCTGTGCTGCCTGCCGAATCAAAGCGGCGTGCCCTTCGTGCAAATAGCCCATCGTCGGCACGAAGCCTATCCGCTTTCCCGCCGCTCGCTGCGCCTGCACCTGCTGCCGCAATTCCGCAATTGTCCGGACAAGAACGATTGCCATCCGCTCCGATGCTCAATTAACAATGAAAAGCCTGAATACCGGTGATGTCTTCACCCAGAATCAGCGTATGAATATCGTGCGTTCCCTCATACGTTTTGACCGTTTCCAGGTTCGCCATATGCCGCATCACCGGATACTCATTGATAATGCCGTTTGCGCCAAGAATATCGCGAGCCAGTCGGGCACATTCCAGCGCCATTGCGACATTGTTGCGCTTGGCAAAGGAGACCTGTTGATACCGGATCTTGCCGCTATCCTTAAGCTGCGCCAGGCGGTAATTGACCAACTGCGCTTTGGTAATTTCAGTGAGCATCCACACCAGTTTGTTTTGCACCAACTGAAACGATGCGATCGGGCGATCAAATTGAATGCGTGTTTTCGCATACTCCAGCGCAACCTCATAACATTCCATCGCAGCCCCCACAGCACCCCAGGCAATCCCGTAGCGTGCCTGTGTCAGACAGGACAGCGGTCCTCGCAATCCCTTGACCTGCAAGATGCTATCCTCTGGCACAAAACAATCCTGAAAAATCAACTCCGAGGTCACTGACGCCCGCAGCGAATGCTTTCCCTTCATTTCCTGTGTCGTAAATCCCGGCGTTCCCTTCTCAACCAGAAACCCGTGTACCACCCCATCGAGCTTTGCCCAGACAACAGCAACATCGGCGATCGATCCGTTGGTAATCCACATTTTCGCTCCGTTCAACACGTATCCCCCATCAACTTTCGTCGCTGTCGTTTTCATCCCGCCGGGATTGGAACCGTAGTCCGGTTCTGTCAAGCCAAAGCATCCGATGGCTTTGCCTGTTGCCAGTTTTGGAATCCACTTCTGCTTTTGTTCCTCAGTCCCGTAGGTCAAAATGGGATAAATCACCAGAGAATTTTGCACGGAGCAAAAGGAGCGTACGCCGGAATCCCCGCGTTCCAATTCCTGCATCGCAATGCCATACAGCAAATAACTGGCACCGCTTCCTCCATACTCTGGCGGAGCCGTGATTCCCAGCAATCCCAGATCTGCCAGTTTCGGCACCAGCTCCATCGGAAAAGTTCCTGCCATATAGTGATCTTCGATGATTGGCTTGACCTCCTGCTCCACAAAATCCCGCACCGTCTGGCGCAACAATAATGCTTCTTCGCTCAGCAGTTCGTCGATTTGAAAATAGTCAACACCGTGAAAAGCCATTTGACAAACCCCTTTGTTCCTTTCTGAACCCTCTGTGCAAACTACAAATTTAGGCAATTTCTTCGGGACAATGACCGGGTTGCATCTCGCAGCTTCAACCACAGTGGCTTGATTTGCACTTCAGTAGCGTTCAGTCCGGCTATTGTCACCAGCTTCGCATTGAGCATAGAGATGCTCCTCCCAGCACGCCAGAAAACAGTTACGGCTGTTGGGAAAGGCTTCGCATTGAGCATAGAGATGCTCCTCTCTGGGACGAGGACTATGATAAAATTTTGAGACGGCTGTGGTGCATCGGGCACAGGAACGTTCCCCCAGCATTTCCTTCTACCGCTTGCTCCGCGCCCGCTGCAATCGATCCCATACCAACTGGCACACCGTTCGGTATACAGCACTGCGTTCTTCGGCACTCAATTCCAGGGCATCAAACAGGATCTGATCGAAAACCAGGCGATCCGGGAGGGGATCGGGATCCTGGCGAGCAATCGGCACCGATGACCGCGGATCAATCCCACACTCGACAAATACCGACTGCACCTTCCGGGCTCGCAGTGGAAGCGCAGAAAGCCGTGCTGGAGCATCTTCGAGCAGCACAATCCACGTATGTCGATATTCTTGCGGATCCACTTTCAACAATCCTCCTCCCATCGAACTCCGTCCCAGCAACTCCAAAAAGAGCCATCCAACAGGATGATTCAGCGTCCAGAAAACCGACCATTGCACGATGGGATCGCTGGTGTGGATTTCGACAAAACTATTGCTCACCATCGCTTTTGCAGTATTTGCTGCACACCAAAAGCGATCCCCATAGCCACACGGGGCGATCAATGGCGCTGCCGGACGTGGGGGCAAATACCACCACCGCCGTTTCGCCCGAAGCGTTCGGCTGTTCGGAACGACAGCCTCTGCGCCATACTGCACGTATCGCGCAACATTGGCGTCCTGCCAGCGAACAACATCCTTCGGCAGGAGCAGCAGTGCACGATCCACGGCTATATCATCCAGTTCCATCGTTGCCTTGCCCCGCGTCTTCATCACCGCCGGCTGCAAATACTGCTGTTCGATCTGAAATGCTGCAACCGTCCGGGGATGGACGAAGAAGAAATTATTTGCTCCTGTAGCATACCCTTCCCGGACTTCTGCCATTGTTTCCAGCGGTCGGAGTTTCTTCCGTGCTTTGGTCCAGAGGTCAAAGAAAATCTTCGGCGCTTTTAAATACCAGCTTCCCCACTTCCCCGCTCTGTACCCCGAAGATTCCGACTGTCCACCGGCTGTCAACAACGCTTTAACCGTAACAGAGCGCACCCGCACCTCCTCCCATTCTGCTGCCTGTGTAATCATCTGAAGATCGTTCCACATTCTTCCTGACATTGCCGTGGCAAAGGAATGCCGGAAAGAGAGGAACTGGATGGAGTGCTCTGGTGGCACAACCGGCTGCGGTGCTCCGGCAATGGTAATGACCGTATTGACCTCTGCCTGCCGAAAGGATCGCTTCGTCTCACTTTCCAGCACCCAGTACAGTGGCGCTGTCCGGAGGAAAAACTCCTGAAGGTGCGTCCCATACTGCGTGTTGAGCCACGAATTTGCGCAAATAAACGCCAAGACTCCTCGATCGTTCAGCAGCCGCAGAGCCCGCAGATAAAAGTACGTGTACAGATCCGACCGTCCGTTGAGCTTCTGCCGCGCCAGAGACTGCTGCTGGCTTTCACCGAAAAACGCTGGAAAATCCAGCGCTGCAACCTGCGCCAACGCCCGACGGTACTCCATCGCTGAAAACTGACCGGTCGGATCACCAATGCGCTCCCGCCGCAGATACGGGGGATTTCCGATGACAATGTCAAAACCGCCGCGACCGAAAAAGACCTCGGCAAATGCAACACTCCACACAAACGGTTGATCAAGCTCCGTGCCCTCCAGATGCTGCACAACCCGGCGCAGTGTTTCCGCCTGCAATCGCCTTTCCGCCGTATCAATACCATTTGCACAAGCTGGCTGCTCCGCTGGTTCTTGCCAGTGCTGAACTATGCTCTTCACCGTTTGCACTGCTGCATCGATGACCTCTTTCTTACTGCGGCAGCGATGCTCAAAAAATGCCCGCTTTTTCTGTTCCAGCGTTTGGCAATACTTTGCAGCAGACGCTCCCCCAGCATCTTTCCAGACAGGCAGTACGTGCTTTTCCAATCGCTGCACCAGAGCATCCGCTCTTTGCACAACGAAGTGCAAATTTGGCAAACGTGGCTCTGCCGTGGCTTGCACAGTATCCGGCAATGCTGGAAAAAGGAACAACCAGAGTCGCAACTGGCAGATCCAGACCGCCCACGGGTCAACATCTACGCCATACAGTGAGCTGCCCAGAACGTGCTTCTTCCACGCGCCAATCGTCCAACCTTTCCGAGCAGTGGCAACGGCTGGATGAGTGTACAGTCGGCGCAGCAACCGCACCAGCAATTGCCCCATTCCAACCAGAAAAGTGCCAGCTCCAACCGCTGGATCGCAAATAGTGATTCGCTCCAGCAACTTTATGAGCTGCCACACCTGATCAGCATCCAGCGCTGCCGCATCCTCTTCAAAAACAAGCGTGCACAGGCGCTCGCGTGGTACGGTGCTCTTTCGTTCCAGCCACTTCAGCAAAGCCAGGCGGCACATTAGATCCCGCTCTTCCAGCGGTGTGTAGACAGCCGTTCGATGTTCTGCAACATCGCGTTCACACACCATTTCCAGAAAGGCAGGCGTAATTGCCAGGGCACGATCCCTGGCTTCATCTTCTTCCAGTTCGAATTCGTACCGGGAAAGAAAAGTCACAAAATCCACCACCGCCGCATCGGGCAACCACAGTCCCTGATCATCCACCGATGGAAAGCGCTGGAAGAGGCGAGGATGCAAATAGGGCGTTAAGTGCAAAAGGGTCACTATTGCTGCTGGTAGTTTTTCGCCAGCTCCCACTATTTTCTTCGCTGGAGGGCGATTGAGTGTCTGAAAAAACAACGGGTCAAACCAATCTCGATGCAGCCGGGCTGTCTGCCCCGTTTCCTGATATGCAGCAACAAATGTACGCAGAAAGTTCCGATCTCCACCGAACCACCCTTTCCGCTGCACAAATCCCAGAAACAGCGTTCGGAGAGCGAACAGCAACGCAAAGCGGCGGCGGGTCTGCACGTTGGCGGATCCCTGCACAGACTGCGTCAAGCGATCCAGTTGCCGTCGCCACCGGTGATAGAAACGATGGAGCATCACCTGCCCGGAAAATGCTTCTGCTATTCCAGCGAAGCAGGAAAAATCTGCTGACTGAAACTGTTGCTGGAAGATCCCATACGGTGCCGTGGGATTTAGTACGAATGTTGCTCGTTCAAAAACCCTTCCCCACCTCGTATGCTGAGCGGTCACCAGCGAAAGCCGAACGCTGCCAGCCGTGTCATAGAATGCCATCAACACTGCCTCAGCGTCTGATTCGCGAACAAGGCGTCTGGCAACCTCGAATTGCTCCTGCCGGCTGCGCTCGCAGTGCAAAGCGGTGGTAGCAGCCGCTACAACGAGCACTGGAGCGGCGTCAGTGCAATGAATCCTCCCTACCTGCTCCACTGTCTGCACATATTCCAGCGCTGGCGGAAGGGATGTCACCCGCTGCCGCTGTGTTTCCCAGCGCTGACATAGCGATTGAAGAACCTGCTGAAAGCGATCGACCGAAAAATCGGTCACTAAAGCCTCCAGATGACTCCCTTCCATCTGCTGCTCAACAATTTCACCCGCTGAATTTCAACGCTGCCCGCCGACAAACTGCACCGAATCAGTCCTTTGAGCACAATGCCGTCTTTCTGCAATCGTACGCAATCCACAGCTCACCAGCAGCCGCTGGCACAACGGCACTGCTATCGTTCGCAATGCACATCCTATCCGGGACCGCAATGAGCGCTGTTTCTGGTTCAATCAAACTGTCGGGCGGAAAACGCCTCACCCGTCGCCGCTCTAACGGTATTGGTCAGCAACATTGCGATGGTCATTGGCCCAACTCCTCCGGGCACTGGCGTAATCGCCGAAGCCTTCGGCGCTACGCTGTCAAAATCGACATCGCCGACCAACCGATATCCCTTCGGAGCTGATGGATCTTCGATGCGGTTAATGCCAACATCAATGACCACCACTCCTTCTCGAACGTAGTCACCGGTAATAAGCTGTGGTCTTCCGGCTGCAACGATCAGGATATCCGCGCTGCGGGTATACTGCGCTAGATCCTGAGTAGCGGTGTGACAGATCGTTACGGTCGCGTTTGCGTACGCAGACTTTTGATACAACAGGTTCGCGATCGGCTTGCCAACAATGTTGCTGCGTCCCAGCACGACTGCGTGTTTCCCCACCGTTGAAATGTTATACCGTCGCAAAATTTCGATAATCCCCGCCGGTGTACACGGAACAAAGCCGGGCAATCCTTCCACCAATCGCCCCATATTCTCCGGATGAAATCCATCCACATCTTTACGCGGATCAATTGCCAGCAAGACCGCCTGCTCATCAATGTGTGAGGGAAGCGGCAATTGCACCAAAATCCCGTGGATTCGGGGATCAGCATTCCACCAGGCAATGAGCTCCAGAACTTCTTCCTGGGTCGTTTCAGCAGGACGTTTCTCAACAATGGAAAAAATGCCAACTTCCGCACATGCCTTAGCTTTTGAGCGCACATAGACCTGCGACGCAGGATTATCCCCAACCAGTAGTAGTGCCAGTCCCGGCGTAATCCCGCTGGATTTCAGCTCTGCCACCTTCTCCTTAAGCTCTGCACGAATTGTTCTGGCTAACTGCTTGCCGTCCAGAATCTCCGCCATCGCCATCACCTTTCTTTTGTTACAACTTTTGTGACCGGATCATTGTCCGGCGCTGCCACATCAAAGTCAGCAGCAACGGGACAATGATCAGAAAGTTTTTCCAGCACTTCAGGATCATACTGTGCATAAAGATCAATCATTCGAGCACTCCCCTTGCGATACCGCTTCCGGGCGCTGGGTGAAACCAGGATGTGATCAATGGACCCTTTACGGCGATACTTGCAACTTTTCAAGTTGAACGTTACAAAGTGCAGCACCGTATCCTGAACAATCGGCTGCAATGTTCGATCCTTCCGGCTCTGCGGCGAGGCATTAAAATCTCCCACCACGATCAGATCCATTTCATCTCCCTGCTCGAGCACCTCGTGCGCCCACTCCACAATTTTTCGGGCTTGCTGCTGCCGAATTTTCCGACTCAGCCGCCGCTTCGCCGGCGTTCGCTCCCAGCGGGAAGAAGATTTCAGGTGAACAATCATCGTCAGCCAGTCGAAATTGCCAGAGCGGCAACGCACCAGCAATCCCGGTCGATCCCGCTCAGGACGAATTGCCAGCGGAAGATACACCGCAACAAATCGCACGTCAACAGAAGCAGGGCGATAGATCACTGCCAGATTCTGCTGTCCCCGGTGTGTGCCAACAAATCCTTCGTAACCCGGCAAATACTTCAGTAAACTGTCTAACGCTGCCTGATTCTCCACTTCCTGCAATCCCAGTACATCAAATTCCGCCTGCCGAATCACCTCGGCAATGCGCCGGTAGTCCTGGCTGGTTCGATCGATCCGATCGCGTTGTCCATCGCCCAGCCACTCGATATTGAACGTGCCGATCCGGACAAAATCTCTGTGAATCGCTGCTGTATCAGCCTGTGGTATACGGTCTGGTGATTCCGACCGATGCTTGCCACACTGTACAAAAACAACAGCGATCAACACTACTGCAAGCACAGATCTGTATCTCATCCTGCTCCCTCCAGATTTTTCAACCGACGCTTCACCCGGCTATAGGAAGACCGAAACTCCGGCAGTTCCAGAACCTGTTTGTACCATTGCACCGCTTCTTTCTTTTTCCCCAACCGCATATACGCATCTCCCAGCTTGAGCACCGTTTCAACCCAGAATCCCGACGGCTCATCCTCATCGATGACCTGACTAAATTCCAGACTTTTGCGCAAATACTTGATCGCCATTTCATACTCACCCCGCAGGAGCAAAGCATAACCGACGTAGTAGGTTGCCTCCCGCACCAGGTAGCTATCACAACCATAGTGCCCAGCCATACACTCCAGCAAAACCTTCCGCCACTGCTGCTCCATCTCTTTTCGTTTCCCCAGGCGCACCAGTGCGCGTCCCAGATACTTGCGAACGAACAGGTTCTCCGGATAGAGTGCCAGCAGTTCTCGAGCCAGCTTTTCTGTCCGCTCCGGCGCGTTTTCAAATTGGTAGTAGATTTGCAGCAACAGCATCTTTGCTTCTATCCGAACATATCGGGCATGCTGCGCCACATATTCCAGTTCCTGGAGTCCTCCTTCTCGACTACCGGGTGGCAAAAATGCCATCAAAGGCTTCAGCAAAGGATATTTTTCCGGAAAAACAGCGGCAAAGTAGTGGTAAATTGCGATGCCCAGCAGAATGTCTGAATTGCCCGGCGCCAGTTTCCACAGCTTACTGATAATGTCAAACCCTGCTTTCCCATCGATCAGGGCTTGAATCCATTGTTCTCGAATCACGTAGTATCGTCCCCGATACCCACGAGCGGCGCCGGCAAAGAACAGCCCAACGATGTCATAAGGATTTTTTTCGAGTAGACGATCAGTAACTTCCAGCGTGCGCTCGACCTTTTCCAGAAATCGCTCGTCGTAGCGATGCACCCGCTGGTGGAGATAAATGCGCCACCAATCCACCAGGGCATCCAGGAAATAACCTACAGGATGTTCCGGGAACTGTTCCTGAAGAGCAACTGCAAAGTGAGCTGCGGAATCAAACCGCTGATGGTAGATATGTTCCAGAGCAATTTGTGCTAAGGAATCCGCCTGGCGGGTCAGCAAAACCCACTGTCCCCATAACGGCGTAACAACAAGCAACCACGCCCACCCCCACTGGCAAAGCCTGAAGCACCAGCGTTTATGCAACTTCATCGTCAGCGTACCATCTCATTCATAAGGCGAAGACGCTGTTCCGTTCTGTTTCGCCTCCAGATCCCCTGCATTCTGCCGGTGCTGGCGCAAATACTGCTGGATTCGCTCCGCCATCTTTGCTTCTACCTCTTCGTGGGATGATCCCTTCACCATTATCCGTAGTTGTGGACAATACGCAGCGTATTGGGTTGGTCCCCAGCGGCGCACTAAGATCTCGAAATCTTCAGGCTTTATTGGGTGATGCTCCATTGCGCTGTATGCCTTGTTTGCAACTAGATAGTTGAAAGACGGACGCTGTTATCCCGTAGTGAACAAACGGCAAGGCTCGGAAACCCGTTCGCACTTCCGCAACCTGTATGTACGATGCTGGTTAATCGTTGCCTGCACTCCATCGCGATGGGAGAGATTTGTCCTTCTGTGGCTTCCATTGTGTGGCTCTACTTGCACTATCGATGTCCCATCGCACTCATTCCACTCGAATGGAAAACCACCTGATATGTTTTCTGTGTTTCCGGAAATGTATCGCTATTCTGGCACTGCTTACTTTTCCCATTCGTCGCTTTTTTGTAATTTCGTAAGAGGCGACAAGAGCTGGTACGGAAAGAATGAATCGAATGGTATCCGATCCTTCAACACCCTCATCCAAAGAGACAGCCGTTATCGATCTCTACGTCGGGCTCACCGATCACTCCGGAGTCCAGATTCTGCTGTTCACCCTTGCTGTCCTCCTTGGCGGCTGGTTCTGCTTCCACTTTCTCCTGCTTCCTGCTCTCCACTGGTTTTTTCACCAGACCTTAGAAGCGACGATCGTTTATGGCGATTCCCTCTGGAGCCGCTACACGAATTGGGAAGTCATTCTGGAGCAAGAAGGAGGAGGAGAAACGCATTACTTTTTTAACCCGCTCCTCAGCTTCCTTCCCTTCATCGTTCTGGTAGGCTTCGCCATCGCCTTTTTTGTTACAACGCTCCTCCCTCCCAAAATCGGCTTTATGCGGCAAAAAATTCGTCGGGAAGTGATCAATATGCTGGATCGCGTTGTGCGGGTGCTGGGTCTTCACCACCAGGACAATGCCCATACTGCCTTGGAGCAGCAACTGCTGCAAATGGATCTTCGCTCCCTCCACGCTTTTGCCGTCCACAATGGCATTCCGTTCAACGATCTGGAAGATTTGCAAAAAGCCCTGCGGTGGGAACATCAACCCGTGTGGAAAAAAGTTCTTCGGATTAACGATGCAATCCGCCTGTATATGCGATCGTATTTTACGGTCGAATATGGCAACCAGATGCTGGGATTTGTCTACATTGGAGCAGCCGTTTTGATCATTCTCATCGGGCTTCGTGGACTGAAGTTTATTCCGCCCACCAAACCCTCGGTCATTATTTTTGCTCTCTTCCTGGAATTTGTCCTCCTGCTGCTGTATGCGATCACCGTGATCTACACTCGAAGTGAAGACGAAGAGCGAAGCTGGGGAACAACTCCTGAACCTTCCCGGAATGCTGCCCAACTGCCGGAATCTGAGACTGAACAGATGCGTGCGCAAGCCCGGCAATTGTTAGAAACCTTCCTGTTAAATTCACCCCGACGACAGCAATGAGTGCTCCGGTGTTCCCACAGGTCTTTGCCGGACGGAAAACGCTGCTTCAGCAGCTTGCAACTTCCGTCGCTTCGCTCCCTTCGAATCCTTCTCCCCGCCTTGTTCTCCTGGCTGGCATCCCTGGCATCGGCAAATCCACCATTCTGCAACAATTTGCCAGGCAACACGCAGAAAACACGGCGATAACAATCCTGTCCGCGGCTGCCATCCCCCCGTCTACTGGTGGTATTGCCCCGTCGCAACTCCGCCCTTTTGGACTGCTCCAATCGCTGGTCGAGGCACTGCAAACAGTACAACAGAAAAAAGCGAAGAAAAAACTCTGGCTTAACATTGGGCTGACCTTACTGACAACCCTCCCTTTTGCCGGTGACCTCGTTTACGCCATCAAAGAGATCTCACGGGATATGCGGGAGTACAAAAAAGAAGCGGAAGCAACGCCGACAGCAGAAAAACTCCAGGAGGAATACTGCGCCCTTTTTCAAAAAGTCGCATCGGAACATCCTCTGGTGATGCTTTTAGACAACCTGTCGTGGAGCGATGCGGAGTCCATCCAGACGCTGCAACAATTGCTCAATACACCCTCACTTCCCCTGCTGGTAATTGCTGCCTACCAGCCGGATCAGGGGGAGGTAAAGATGATTGAAACGCTACGGAACGCGGTACTGGCTGCTACCGTAATAGAAGTTGAGGCGATGACGGAAGCGGAGATTCAGGAATGGCTTGGCAAAGTCTTCCCTGACACTTCCATCGATCCAGCAGTTGCCCCCTGGCTCCAGACCCATACCGGCGGCATTCCCACCATCATCGAAGAATACCTGCGAATGGTATGGATTGCCCATCACGGCGCGCCGCAGTCCCTGACCGTGGCAGACTTTGAACGCTATGGGGCAACACCGTCAGTCGCAGCACACCTCCACCGCCTGCTTGCCGAGTTGCCAGAAGAAGACCAGCACCTTCTCCAGCTCTGTAGTGCTGAGGGCAAAGAAGCCACCGTTTTTTTGCAATCACAGTTGCTCCAAACAGACCTTCTCACGACCGTACGCCGCCTGAAAAGAATTCAGAAGCTCACTGGCATTCTCCGCAGCCGCGGAGTAGAACGCCGCTATGGCGTTCAGACGACCGTGTTTGCATTCACCCACCCACTCTACCACAAACTGCTTTTTGAGAGTCTGGAGTACGAAGAGCGTCAGGCTATTTACTCCCACATCGAATCGATTCTCCGTTCCCGGCTGGAGCAGTGCACAACAGCGGCGGAGCGAATGGAAATTCTTCCCCATCTCTGGCAATATACTGCCAGCGGTGATGCGGAAACCTCTTCGACACTCCTCACCTCACTGGCTGAGGATATTGCAGCGCAGGGTGGTAGCTTCACAATGGCAAAACTCTTCGAACAGGCGGACGCCAGCGGCGTTGCCTTATCATCCCTTATGACCGCTGACACCCTTCTCGATCCTGCAGCGGTGGCGCCAGAGCAATGGTCTTTGCTGATCCAGTCGATCGCCTCCGATCCAGCCAGACTGAAAACGCTCTGCCTTCGATTGCTCCATACCCGTGATATGGAACATCTCCAAACGCTGCTGGACACCTTGCGCAGCCTGCCGGCTTTGCCAGAAGATTCGGCAGCGCTGCTGACACTGTGCGAATTGCATACTGCCGAGCAGCTCAATCCGGACGATTTCGCGGCGGGCGAACAGCACCTCCGGAATACGACTGATCCTGAAATCCAACTCCTGCTGGCAGCAACCCTGATCCAGCGAGGAATGGAACATTCCCGATTGCACGACCGCATTGAGCCGCTGCTGAGATTCGTAGCAGAAACAGCGCGCCACCTTGCCCTGCCGTATCAACTGCTGGCTCTTTTGCTGATCGCTCAATGGTACTTTGTTACCGGCAATGCTCAGTTTCAATCTTACTGGGATCAGGCGCTCCAACTGGGACAATTGCTGCAACTTCCCAGCACACTTTTAGAGAACGCAGTGTTTCAAAACAATAGAGGAGCAGCGGGATGAGCAAACCTTTTGTATTCTTTGGAACTGCAACAGCGCTGGTTACACCGTTTACTGCCGATGGATCTGTCGATTTTGAGGCGCTGGATCGCTTGCTGGATTACCAACTGGAAGGTGGGATCGATGGATTAGTACCAACAGGATCGACGGGTGAAAGCGCGACTCTGTCAGTGAAAGAAAAACTGCACATTTTCGAGCACGTGCTGCAGAAAGTCAACGGCAGAGTACCGGTCATCGCCGGGACAGGGTCAAACAACACGCAGGCAACCATCGAACTGACCAAAGAAGCAGCCCGCCTGGGCGTCAACGCAGCACTGATCGTTTGCCCTTATTACAATAAGCCGACGCAGGAAGGCATCATTGCTCACTACAAAGCCATTGCGGAAGCAGTGGACCTGCCGATTATTCTCTACAACGTCCCGGGACGCACCGCTGTGAATATGACCGCTGAAACGCAGCTCCGGCTGGCAGAAGAGTGTGAGAACATCATCGGGACCAAAGAGGCTTCGGGCAATCTGGAACAGATGATGGAAATTATCCGCTCCGCTCCCAGCGGATTTGTCGTTCTCTCTGGCGACGATGCGTTAACGCTGCCGCTGATTGCCGTCGGTGGCAAAGGAGTGATTTCGGTCATCTCCAACTACGCTCCTAAGGCATTCAGTGATATGGTGCGGTTTGCTCTGGAGGACGACTTCCACCGGGCTCGCACCATCCATTGCCACCTGCTGCCGTTGATGCGGTTGAACTTCATTGAATCCAACCCGATTCCGGTCAAAGCAGCGCTGGCAATGATGGGATTGATTCAGGAGCAGTACCGCCTGCCACTCACTCCGATGAAGCCAGAAAATCGGCAGAAGCTCCAGCAAGCCCTTATTGCCGCAGGGTATCTGCCGGCGGATACTCCGCAATCACCATCGCCTCCGCCACCGAGCGGTTGTGGGACAGACTAACCGTATAACGGAGATGCCCCCATCGCTGCTTCATCTTGCCGTAGAGCACAATATACGGTTGCTCACCGGGACGGCGTTCGATGGACACCTCGCGCCAGATGAACTGGCGACGCCAGCCTGTCCCAATCGCTTTGCTGAATGCTTCTTTTGCCGCAAATCGGGCAGCAAAGTGTTCGTAGGGACTGCGCCACCATAGGCAATACCATTGTTCAGCCGGCGAGAAAATTCGATCTAAAAAGCGCTGTCCATACCGCTCAATGGCAGCAGCAATCCGATCGATCTCGATGACATCGATCCCAATGCCGAAAATCATTCTGAACCGCTCCTATGAATTCCGAATCGTTTTCAACAGTTCCACCAGTGCCGGCATCGCTTTCGCAGCAGGAAGGCGAAGAATCAGATGGGCATATTCCGAGATCAGGCTCGGCTCTGGATTCACCTCAACAACCAGCGCGCCGTGTGTCCGCGCCAGCATCGGTATCTGTGCCGCAGGAAATACTTCCCCCGACGTACCAATGCTGAACAGAACATCTGCCTGCCGGGCTGCTGCCTCCGCAGTTGCAAAAGCACCTTCCGGGAGCATTTCTCCGAACCACACAACTGCCGGGCGAATGAGTCCACCACAGCGAGGACATCGCGGCACCTGTTTGCTGCTCAAATCAATCTCCTCAGTGTATGGCGCTTTGCACTGGAAACAATAATTCTCCTCCAGATTTCCGTGCAATTCTACCACGTTCCGCGATCCTGCCCGGTGGTGTAACCGATCGACATTCTGGGTAACAACCAGAAAATCCGCAAACAGCGCTTCCATTTCGACCAGCGCATAATGGGCGGGATTGGGCTGTACCTCGCTGAGCACTTTCCGACGATGCTGATACCATTCCCACACCAATTCCGGGTTTGCCAAAAATCCTTCGACGCTGGCAAGCTCCTCAGGACGGAACTTTGTCCATAGTCCCTCCTTCCCACGGAACGTTGGAACGCCACTTTCTGCAGAAATGCCGGCTCCGGTAAATGCAACTGCCGATTCCGCTTCCCGAAATCGCTGCTGAACAAATGCCGGTAGATCGGCAATTGCTTCAACGTCACTTATGACAAACGCTTCCATCTGCAATCAACAGGAGATCACACTCACAGGTTCGCTGCTCCGTAAAACTTTTTTCGCGCACATATTCAAAATCCTGCGTCAAATTGTATATCCCAAGGCGTTCCAGATCCGGAATAACAAACTGCATCTGCGCTAAAATCTGCGGAAGCTGTCTGCCGACCGGCTGTTCCGGATCTATCTTCACTCGATAAATCTGCCCACTGAAACCCTTGCACACAAATACTTCCATCACCTTGCTGTCAATGCTACCTTACAATCCTGCTAAAAGACGTGCTGTCAGATTCTCCAGTGAAATTTTGGAAATATCACACCAGCTTTGCCACTCTGGATGTCCTGATGCCACCTGCTTCCTGTCCTGCGATGAACGGTTGCTCTCTGCCTTTGCCAGCAAATGCGTCTTTGCCGTTCCTTTTGGCGTACCTATTCCCCACCTTAGCCGTTCCGACATCATACACAACATCTGTCTTTGTTCCTCCTTTGGGGCGGCGCACAATCCAGCAGGTTTGCGTTCTTTATGGAAATCAGCGAGCACTCTGTTGCCGGTTGAAATGCAATGCGTGTTTCATCAGGTTCTCGTTCTTCTCCCGGTTTCTTGTAAATTTGCAAAACGTTCAACGGCATATTCACAAATGCGGGGCAGTCCTATGTGGCGATGGATCTTCAGTGGGATTTTTTTCTCATTTCTTTTCCTCCTCTCCGCCGGAGCAAAAGGAAAATTCTTTGAAGGGAAAGTAGTCTACGACATCACAACTGGCGATGAGCACTACGAACTGGCGGTGTTTACGAAAGGATCTCACCTTCGTCTGGATCTCAAAGATTTGAATACAAACCAGCGTTCGACGCTGATTCTCTCCGACGATGGTATCATCGTCGTTGACCACAAGCAAAAACTGGCAATGCATCTTCCCGCTCTGCCACCGCAATTTCAACAGTTGCTCCAGCCTTCCAATCCCAAACTGTTCTATTTCCCGGATCTACCTGCCTCTTCGCTGGAAGTTCTGGAAAAAGGCGGAAAGGTCATCCAGCGTCTTCCGAATGGAATTCGACTCAGCATTGATCAGGCTGGTACGAAAAGTGTCAAAGGTCGACAGTGTCAGCGCTGGATTTTCCAGAACCTGGACACGAAAGAGCGGGTCGAGGTATGCCTGGCACGAGGACTGGGATCGTTCTTTTTAACACCAGACCTCACCCGGCAAATTCTCAAAGAGTTGAAGAATTCTCCGATCGCGCAACGCCTCTTCCCACTGGAAATGGTGTACTACCGCAACAACCAGAAGGAAACCACGATCATCGTGACAGACATTGACACAACTCCCCCATCGGCATCGGTGTTTCAAATTCCCCGGAGCTACCGCATCCATCAACCTTTCGGGAATGATCATTAACTCTGCGCGGTTTCATAAAAAACAGCAAAGGCAATGGAAACACAACAAACGGAGCATTCCAAACCCTTCATTGGAACGCAGATCGAGTGCCTCAACGGCGGGTTTGTTCGCCTGGTTGACTATATGGGCAATGATGCTTCCATTGTTCAGGCAGCACGGGTGTCGTATGGTGCGGGGACAAAACAGGTGCGACAGGACCGAGCGCTGATCCGCTATCTGATGCGTCACTGGCACACTTCTCCCTTCGAAATGGTAGAATTCAAATTCCACGTGAAACTCCCTATCTTCGTTGCCCGCCAGTGGATTCGCCACCGAACGGCGAATGTCAATGAGTACAGCGGGCGCTACTCGATCCTCCGCGAAGAGTTTTACGTCCCCGAACCGGAACAGGTACGGTTTCAAAGTCCCACGAATAAGCAGGGACGGGCGGACCAATCCTTGCCTGCTGAGGAAGTCGCAGCGATTCTGGATGAAATTGTCGAGCAGCAAAAAGAGCTGTATCAATCGTATCAACGCCTGCTGGAGAAAGGCGTTGCCCGCGAACTGGCTCGCATCAATCTTCCTGTTTCGCTGTACACCGAGTGGTACTGGAAAATCGATCTGCACAATTTATTCCACTTTCTGCAATTGCGGATGGATGTTCACGCGCAGTACGAAATCCGGGTTTACGCCAACGCCATTGCAGAAATCATCAAACCAATTGTCCCGATGGCGTGGGAAGCCTTTGAAGATTATCGTCTCAATGCCCGGTCTTTTTCCGCCAATGAACTGCGGCTCCTGAGTCAATGGCTACCAGATCCGGATCAGCTTCCAGAATCGACAACAGCATCGTTCAATCTGAGTAAGCGAGAGCTGCAAGAACTCAAAGAGAAAATTGCTTTTGCAAAGTCCTTAGCGGCACAGTTCACGCAACACCAATGAGCAAAACGCTCGTTCTGGATGGCAATTCCTTAACTGTTGAGCAATGCTACACCGCTGTGACGCAGCGCTGGAGCGTGCAACTATCACCACAGGCAGAGGAACGCGTTCGTCAAAGCCGCCGCATCGTAGAGCAGTGGATCGATCAGGGTGAAACGATCTACGGCGTCACAACGGGATTTGGCGATCTGGCTACTCACCGGATTTCAGCAGAGCAGGTCGAAACGCTGCAACAGAATCTCATCCTCTCGCACAGTGCCGGAGTTGGCGACTGGATCCCGCCCGACATCAGCCGTGCCATCTTACTGCTGCGTATCAATGCATTAGCCAAAGGTGTTTCGGGTGTTCGGTTAGAGCTGCTACAACAACTGCTCTCTCTGCTCAATACCGGCTATGTCCCCGCTATCCCCGGCAAAGGATCCGTAGGCTCCAGCGGCGATTTAGCGCCGTTAGCCCATCTGGTCAGCGCCCTGCAGGGGTATGGCTGGATGTGGTCACCTGCCGATCAATTGCTGCCAGCAAAGGAAGCACTGGCACAGCTTTCCTTTGCACCGCTTTCTCTCGCTGCCAAAGAAGGACTGGCGCTGATTAACGGAACGCAGATGATGAGCGCCTACGGAGTGTTTGCTGTAATGCACGGGAAACGACTCTGCCAACTGGCGGATCTTATTGGTGCACTGAGCGTAGACGCACTCCGCGGCTCGGACACCCCCTTTGCTTCCTTCATTCATCAAATGCGCCCCCATCCGGGACAGCAACAATCCGCTACCAATCTCCGAACCCTTTTAGCCGGTAGCCAGATTCGCGAGTCTCACCGACAGGATGATCCACGAGTTCAGGATCCGTATTCGCTCCGATGTATGCCGCAGGTGCACGGAGCTGTGCGCGATACCCTGGCATTTGCTGAATCCGTTCTGAACCGGGAAATCAATGCGGCAACGGACAACCCGTTAATCGATCCTGAAACGCAACAACACTTTGAGGGAGGCAATTTCCACGGTGAGCCCATCGCTTTTGTTCTGGACTACCTGGCAATTGCACTGGCAGAGCTGGGCAGTATTGCTGAGCGGCGAATTGCCCAGATGATGATGGGGTATGGCGGCATTCCCAAATTTCTCACCGCGGCTGGCGGCTTAAATTCCGGGCTGATGATTGCGCAATACACTGCTGCAGCACTGGTCGGAGAAAACAAAATTTTTGCCCACCCTGCCAGCATCGATTCCATTCCCACCTCCGCAAATCAAGAAGATCACAACTCTTTCGGGAGCATTGCCGCCCACAAAGTGTGGCACATTGTGCAGAATCTCTACCGGATTTTTGCCATCGAATTGCTGTGCGCAACGCAAGCGCTGGAATACCATCGCCCGCTGCGCAGCAGCCCGGCTTTAGAAGCGGTGTACGCAACAGTTCGGGAAATTGTTCCTCCCCATACCACCGATCGCTATCTTGCGGACGACATTGCGAAGCTGGAGCAACTGCTGTGGCAGGATACTCTTCTGACACGGTGCCAACCTTACTGCTCTCTCCAATAATCCTGCGCTTCCCCTGTGCCGCACGCGCCCTGCTCAAAACGCCGCTTCTACCAGCAAAGACCGGGAGCGCCGGCTTCGCCCGATGGGCAACCAGCCGGGTCGCTCCTACGTGCCCCTGCAATAACTCCCCCGTACAGGTGTCTATAGTTTACGTTCAAAATTCACACGGGGTCAGGCTCCATACAGCGAAGGGTTACCGAACCCCGTCAGGTCCGGAAGGAAGCAGCGGTAGGTAGCTTCTTCGTTGGTATGGTCAGCTTGACCCCACCTTTTTATTCAGTACCTGAAATTTCAGAAAGCTGCTCGGAAAAGTTTTCAAACAATGGCAATCCAACGACAAAAGGCACAGGTTACCCAAAAGAATCGACAGACACCACGACAGAAATCCCAGCGTCAAAGTCGAAGTAAGAAGTCACCAGCTTCAGCCAAAAAAGTCATTGCGATCAATGCTTCGCTGAGCGGGATTCGCATCGCCTTGCTGGAAAACAACCAATTAGCGGAACTGTTATGGGAACTGCCAGACACCGACCGGGTGGTAGGAAACATCTACCTGGGCAAAGTCCGCAAGGTTGTCCCCGGAATGAACGCTGCCTTTGTCAACATCGGTTACGCCCGTGATGGCTTTCTTCACTTTTCTGAAACCGGAAGCTCCCTGCAAAGCATTCTGGAGTTTTTGGATGAAGAAGTGGATGAAGAAGCTGATTTGCCGATTTTTTCGACCAAGCGTTCAGGGGACATCACCATTCCCCTTCAAGCCGGGCAACTGCTGTTAGTTCAAGCAGTTCGGGAGCCCTATGGAGGCAAGGGTATCCGATTGTCTACGAACCTTTCCCTCCCCGGACGGCTGCTGGTTCTGTTACCTTTTACCAAAGGTATTGGCGTTTCTCGAAAAATTACCGATGCTGCTGAACGCCGCCGGCTGCGAACCATTATTCGGCGAATGCTGCCGAAAGGAGTAGGCTGTATCGTCCGGACCGAAGCCTTCCAGCAGCCGGACTACTTAATTGAAAAAGACCTCAAAAACTTACTGGAAACCTGGGAGCAGATTCAGGCAAAAGCCCGGAATGCAACGGAACCCCAGTTGCTGCACAAAGACGCTTCCTTTGTGCAAACCCTGGTGCGCGATCTGTTCCGTTCTGATATTCACAAACTGATCGTGGATTCCAAAAAGTTATACCGCGAGATTCGGGCATACCTCCAGGATATCGCACCCACAATGCTGGACCGGGTTCACTTTTATCGCGGGAAAAAATCCCTCTTTGAACACCTTCGCATCACTCACGAGATCGAGCAATGCTATAGCCGGGAAGTGCCCCTGCCCAGCGGAGGCTCTATCGTTTTCGACCACACCGAAGCAATGCTGGTCATTGACGTAAACTCCCGAAAATCCTCGGAGGGCAAACGGTCGCAGGAAGCTGTTGCTTTCCAGACCAATATGGAAGCAGCACAGGAAATTGCGCGTCAACTCCGGCTCCGGGATGTCGGTGGACTGATCGTGATCGACTTCATCGATATGCAGCAGGAGGCGAACCGAAAAAAGCTGTATGAGACGATGAAATCATTGTTGCAAAAAGATCGTGCTGTCACCGTCGTTTTCCCTCTCACCCAGCTCAGTTTGATGCAAATCACCCGACAACGGATCCGCAAAAACATCACACAGATCCTGACCCAGGAATGCCCAACGTGCAATGGTCGAGGAACTATCACCTCCGTCCATCTTACGTTGAATTACATCGAAAACTGGCTGCGACAGTTCCGCCAGCAATCGAAAGAGTTTCGGCTCTTGCTTACAGTCCATCCATCGGTTGCAGAATATCTGCAAAGCGGGAAAATTTCCCGGCTGGTACGACTTATGCTGAAGTACTTCGTCAAGCTAAACCTGAAAGTCGATCCTTTTCTGCCCGTGAACCAATTTCGGTTCTACTCCATAAAGCAACAAGCGGATATTACAGGATTGGTGTGATCGTAAGATTTCTATGACAGCAAAAACCGTCACAATTCTTGGCGCAACCGGTTCCATTGGCACCCAAACCTTAGAAGTTCTGGCATTGTATCCCGAACAATTTCAGCTAGGGTTCATTACAACACATCGGAATATCGACCGGCTCCACTCAATTCTTCAGCAGTTTTCTCCAAAAGGGATCGTCATCTGCGATCCGGAAGCCTGCGCAGCGTTTCAACGAACAACTACGTATCAGGGAACGATTCTCTGTGGAGAAGAGGCGCTTGTCGAAGTTGCTGCTGATAGCGCAAATGACATTGTGGTCTCAGCCTTAGTCGGGTTCGCCGGCGTCCGTCCCACCTTAGCCGCTTTAGAACAGGGGATCAATGTCGCTCTGGCAAACAAAGAAGTGCTGGTCAGTGCTGGCGAACTGGTAACCGCAACAGCCCGACGCTCGGCTGCTGCGCTGATCCCCATCGACAGTGAACACAGCGCCATTGCTCAGTGTCTGATGGGCGAACGCAAAGAGAGCATAGAAAAAATTATTCTCACTGCTTCTGGCGGTCCTTTCCGAAATTACACGCTGAAACAACTGCACGCTGTGACGCTGGAAGAAGCACTACGCCATCCCAACTGGAAGATGGGACCGAAGATCACCATTGACTCCGCAACGCTGATGAACAAAGGGCTGGAAATGATTGAAGCACGATGGCTTTTCGATCTTCATCCGGCGCAAATCGAGGTTCTGATCCATCCCCAGAGCATTGTGCACTCTCTGGTACAGTTTGTTGATGGTTCCATCAAAGCGCAATTAGGTCTACCGGACATGCGCCTGCCAATCCTCTATGCGCTCAGCGCGCCGCAGCGGCTTCCAACTCCCTTTCCACGAACTGATCTTGCCGCTATCCACACATTAACCTTCGAACCGCCCGACGAAAATCGCTTTCCGTGTTTGCGATTAGCCCGACAGGTGCTGGAAACAGGCGGCACTGCACCGACGATTCTCAACGCTGCCAACGAAGTTGCGGTTCAGGCATTTATCAATCGCAAAATTCGCTTCACGGATATTCCAGTAATCATTGCCGAAACACTGGAAAAAATCACTCCAGTGGGCAAACCGTCGTTAGCCGACATTATCGCAGCAGACTCAAAGGCACGCAGTCTTGCTGAACGAATCGTGGCAACATTACCAACAAAGGTCTAAACAGATGGATTTGATCCAGACACTGGCGATTTTCCTTGTGGTCGTCACAATCATTGTTACAGTGCACGAACTGGGACACTTCCTCGCTGCCCGCCTGACTGGAATGCGGGTTGACATTTTTTCCATCGGGATGGGACCCCGGCTGCTGGGCTACAACTGTCAGACCGGCTGGTCCTTTGGCACCCTTCCTGAATCGTGGGAGCCGCAGGGGTGTACCGATTACCGGATCTCTCTCTTCCCCATTGGTGGTTATGTCAAAATCGCCGGGATGGTCGATGAATCCCTGGATACCCAGTTTTTGCAATCCGAACCGCAACCGTGGGAATTTCGAGCGAAACCCCGCCTGGCGCAGGCTTTTGTGATCAGCGCCGGTGTCCTGATGAATTTCCTGCTGGCAATTCTGGTCTTTAGCGGCATCGCCCTGAGTCAGGGCAAAACTATTATTGAAACAACCCGATTGGGAACTGTTCCGCCAAATTCTTTTGCAGCGCAGATCGGACTGCAATCCGGAGACGAAATCCTTGCCGTCGATGACGTTTCGGTGCAAAACTGGAATCATTTCTTAGAGCTTTTGACCACCGAAGCAATCGGGGAAACAAAACAATTGACAATCCGCCGTGCAGGAAAGGTTCTGACCCTGTCACTGGACAGTCGAGAATTACTGCGCCGATTAAACGAATCCCAGTCGCCAGATCAATTGGGGTTTATCCCTGACGCTGCCCGTGTCTTCGTCGCCGGCGTCTTGCCAGGCACCCCAGCAGAACAGGCTGGATTGCAACCCGGTGATACAATCCTCAAAGCAGGCGACCAGCCTATTTATTCCCTCCAACAGTTGATCGCCACTATCAAAGCTCATAAATCGACTCCCCTCCCACTGGCCTGGAAACGGGACGATCAAATCCTACAGAAAATTGTGACGCCAGACTCTTCGGGCAAACTGGGCATTAGCATCACGGTTGTCTTCACCAATATCCGCCACGTTCAATACTCCCTGCCAGAAGCGATCGGCTACGGGATAGACCAAACGGGAAAAACAATCGTGCTGTTCTTTGAATCGATTCGCCAGATCTTTCGCGGCAAACTCTCAGTCAAAGAAACCATTGGTGGTCCAATCCGCATCGCCGAAATGGCTTCCCAACAGGCAGGACTGGGAATAATGGCATTTTTGCAATTCGTTGCTTTTCTTTCAATTACACTGGCAATTATCAACATTTTACCGATCCCCGCGCTGGATGGAGGACATCTTCTGCTCATCGTGATTGAAGGCATTTTCCGCCGGGAACTTCCTGCAAAAATCAAGATCGCAATTCAACAAATCGGTATCGCACTGTTACTGTTGCTGATGGTGTTCATTATCTACAACGACTTAACCCGTTAGAAAACGGATGGCACGCACATCACCGACAATTCTGGTTGTGAACGATGACGGCATTTTCTCCAACGGCATTTATGCCTTAGCAAAAGCACTGTCAGCTCTGGGAACGGTTGTCGTAGTGGCGCCAGACCGCCAGCAGAGCGCTGTCGGACACGCCCTGACGGTCAATGCTCCTCTTCGGGTTACTCCCTTCCATCGCGACGGTACTTTGTTTGGCTATGCCGTCAATGGAACGCCGGCTGATTGTGTCAAATTAGCAGTCAACAAACTGTTGCCAGCGCCACCCGATCTGGTTGCTTCCGGCATCAATCACGGCGCAAACACAGCGGCGAATATTCTGTACTCCGGCACTGTATCAGCCGCAACGGAAGGAATGCTCCTGGGGATTCCCTCAATGGCTGTGTCTGTCGATACACTGGACGAATCCTTCGATTGTTCCACTGCTGCTCATTACGCCCTCCACATCGCCCGAATGTTGTTATCAATGGATCTCCCCCGCGGCACTTTTCTCAACGTGAACGTTCCAGCATTACCGCTGGACGACATTCGCGGCATCCGGTTTACCCGCCAGGGATCGGCTTATTGGCAGGATACGTACGTAGAAATGCAGGACCCCCAGGGACACACCGTGTACTGGATCAAAGGACAGTATATCATCCCTGAAAACGAAGCGCCAGATGCGGATGACATTGCCCTCCGCCAGGGCTATGTATCAGTAACGCCAATCCGCTATCAGCTCACAGATGAAGCACTGCTCCACTCCCTGCGAACCCGATACGCACACGTTGACCTCACTGTTGACACACACAGGACAAATGCACAGTCGTAATGCGAATCGGGAAAAAAATTTCCTGGGCACTGGCAGACAAAGCAACGTTCCTTGTCTACGGACTCATTTTTCGAATTCTCCAGATTCGATCTCTCCCTCCTGAAGAATTTGGGCTATACGCACTCTTTGAAGCAGCTTTTATCTTCCTTTTCGTGATTGCCGACCATCTGGCTTTAGCTCCAGCGATTAAATTTGGCAGCGATCTTCAAGAACGTCCCAGAGTGAATTTTTTATCGATCATTGTCTACGCCACGTGCACTCTGGGATTTGCGATGCTGTTATTTCTCCTGCGATCTCCTCTTTCGGTCCTCCTGAATGAACCCCGGTTTCTCACCGTCGCAGCTTTTTTTCCACCGTATATTGCCTTAACCATTCCCCGGATGTATCTCCTGTCAATTCAGCAGCGCGATCTGTATATGCACCGCATCTTTGCTGCAAACCTTGTGTGGATGGGCACAATGGCAGGGGTCACACTGATTCTCCTCTTTTCTGACCACCTGCACACGTTTAAAGATATGATGCTCATTGTCTATTCCGGAAGCATTGCCAGTTCCGCTCACCTGCTGTGGCTAAGTCGATCCCAGTTGCAATTTTCCCGCGAAGGGAAACTAAAACTCCGGGAATTCCTGTCTTTCAGCGGCTTCTTAGCCGGTGGTGGGATCTTCTCCACCCTCCTGCTGCGGCTGGATACCTACATTGTACAAATGTTTTTCTCAACGGCAACGACCGGGATTTATCAATCCGCCAAAACGCTCTTTCGCCTCTTTGAGTCTCCAACCCACGCTGTGGGTTCGGTCTTCTTTCCTGCAATCAGCAAAGTAGCACACGCTCAGGACTACGACCAGTTGCGCTCTTTGACGCAACGCAGCCTGACGGCTCACTTCTGGGTGTCCCTCTTCGGAGCTATCGTAGCCATTGCAACCGCTCCCTATGTTATTGGATTTCTGCTTCCTGCCAAATACGCGCTGGCAATTCCCTTTTTCCAGGTTCTGGCTCTCGCAGGTTGTGTTTTACCCCTGACACTGCAAATTTTCATCTTAATTGCCATCGGCAAAACGAATATTCTCTTCCGGTACATCATCATAGCAGTGGTAATAGGATTGTCGACGCTGCTACTTGCGGGAATTTTTCAGTGCCCAACCTGTATCCCGCTGGGCACGGTTCTTTACCACACCACCATTGCGTTGCTCACTTCGCGTTTTCTTCATCGCTCCCTGCGGTTTCCTCTCTTTTTCTTCCTGAACATTCGGAACATTTTCCAGTCGGCAACGACAGCGGCATCCGGCGTATCAAGAGCAAAATCATAAAGGTACGTTGCTTTTGATTCTTTTCCAGAATTTTCCCGACATTGCACTGGCGGAAACACAATAAACAGCAGGATCTGTTCGTTGAAAGAGTGCTTTTTATCCGATCGAACGGTCAGGTAATGATCTTTTCCATTTCGGGGTGCAGTTGTCGGAGGGGGCAACTGGGGGAGAGGCAGGAAGCAGAAAGGCAAGAAAGCGAGCGTTTTTTTGCGATGGAGAGTTTGATCCTGGCTCAGGACGAACGCTGGCGGCGTGCCTAACACATGCAAGTCAGGGGGAAAGGGAGCTTCGGCTTCCGAGTACACCGGCGAACGGGTGAGTAACGCGTAGCCAACCTGCCCGTGTCTCCGGAATAACCACTCTAACGGGTGGCTAAAAACGGATGCGCACCGATGGGGCATCCCATGGGTGTGAAAGGCGCCCCTTCGGGGGTGCTGGACACGGAGGGGGCTGCGTCCCATTAGGTTGTTGGTGAGGTAACGGCTCACCAAGCCGATGATGGGTAGCTGGCCTGAGAGGGTGGTCAGCCACACTGGGACTGAGACACGGCCCAGACTCCTACGGGAGGCAGCAGTGGGGAATCTTCGG
>JALWUI010000048.1:3049-8098 GCA_027082775.1 Candidatus Kapaibacterium sp. | reverse complement strand
GATACAAAGACCTCCTCTGCATTGGTCGCACCCACGGCGTACACGCTGAACCCATTACTTTTGGACTCAAAATGGCGCGGTGGTATATGCAATGCCAGCGAAACATTCGACGGCTCAAACAGGCTATTGAAGAAGTGTCGTACGGACAGATCAGCGGTGCCGTGGGAACCTATCAACACCTCCCGCCGGAAGTGGAAGCATACGTGTGCGAGAAATTAGGATTGAAGCCAGCACCGGTGTCAACGCAAATTATCGATCGCGACCATCACGCCTTCTATCTGTCGACCCTTGCGCTGATTGGTACTTTGCTGGAATCAATTGCCTTAGAAATCCGCCATCTCCAGCGGACCGAAGTACTGGAAGCAGAGGAATTTTTTGCCAGAGGGCAAAAGGGAAGTTCCGCAATGCCGCATAAGAAAAACCCGATCATTTGCGAACGTCTGTGCGGACTGGCGCGGATACTGCGGAGCAATGTCCAGGCGGCGATGGAAAATGTTGCACTATGGCACGAGCGGGACATTTCCCACAGCAGCGTTGAAAGAATTATTTTTCCCGACTCTACCATTGCCCTGTACTATATGCTGCATCTGACCATCAATCTGGTGCGGCAGCTTGTCGTCCATCCGGACAATATGCGGCGAAACTTAGAATTAACGCACGGGCTGATTTACTCTCAATCCGTCCTGTTAGCATTAGTAGACCGGGGACTCTCGCGGGAACGTGCTTACGCACTGGTACAGAAGCACGCGCTGCGATGCTGGGATGAAAAAATTCCACTGCTGGAGTTGCTGCGGAATGATCCAGAAATCACCCGATATCTTCCACCAGAGCAACTGGAACGCCTCTTCACCCCGGAGCACGCTCTCCAGCACATTGACACCATCTTCCGCCGATGTGGGTTGATCAACGGAGAACCCCGGTAGTATGCGGCCGCTCCGAATCGCTTTTCTCTGGCACTTCCACCAGCCGTACTATCGCCAGAACAATCGCTTTCGCTTACCGTGGGTTCGCCTGCACGGGGTCAAAGATTACCGCACGATTCCAGAATGGTTTGCTGAACATCCGAATGTTGCGGTAACGTTCAACATCACCCCTTCTCTTCCGAAACAGCTTCAGGAATACGCCCAGGGCATTACGGACGATGTACAGCAACTTTCGCAAATACCGGCGACGGAACTAACCGCAGAGCACAAATCCACCATCTTAGACCATTTTTTTCTCTGCAATGCGGAACAGATGATTTTGCCCTACGAACGGTATCGGACCCTGTATCAGGCTCGAGAAACAGCGCTGGAAACATATACGGATCAGGACTGGCGCGACCTGCAGGTATGGTACAATCTGACCTGGAGCATTCCATTAGCCAGCCGTTTCTCCTTGATTCAATCGCTGCTGTCAAAAGGAAAAGGGTTCACGGAAGAAGAAAAGCGCTCGCTCCTGGCATTTCATCAGGAGTATCTCCAGACGATCCTTCCAAAGTGGCAAGAACTCTCTCAGCAACCCAACATTGCTTTCTCTGTTTCTGCTTTCTACCATCCGATTCTTCCGTTGCTCTGTGATGCCACGGTAGCACAGGAAAGCACGCCGGATCTTGTTCTTCCCTCGCATCCTTTTCGCTTTCCCGAAGATGCCAAATGGCAACTGCAATCTGCCAGAGAGTCGTTTGCGGCACTCTTTGGCACAACTCCTATTGGGACCTGGCCCCCCGAAGGAGCGGTGAGCGTGGAAGTACTGTACCTCTTCCAGCGCCTCGGTTTTCAATGGTGTGCTACCGATGCCCAAATTCTGGAGCGTTCGCTTCCCGCTCCAGATCCGCTGGCGGCGTATTTTCCGTACCGTTTTCAGGGACCGGATGGCGAAATCACCATTTTCTTTCGGGATCACATTCTCTCGGATCTGATCGGCTTTGTATACAGCCGATGGAATGCGCAGGATGCGGTCAACGATTTCCTGAGCCGGCTCCGATCAATTCGTAACGCGCTTATTGAGCGCTTCGGCGCAACAGTATTGGATCAGGCTGTCGTGCCCATCATTCTGGACGGTGAAAACTGCTGGGAGTACTATCCCAACAACGGTTACGACTTTGTCCATACGCTGTGCGATGCTCTTGAAGCTGCTGAAGATCTCCAGACCGTGCTGTTCGATACCCTTGCAGCCGAACCATCCGATCGCCAATTAACAACTATTGCGGCAGGATCGTGGATTAACGCTGATTTCCGGATCTGGATCGGCTCGCCAGAAGACAACGCCGCCTGGGACCTTCTATTCCACGTGCGCCAGTCTCTGATGGAACGGAAGCAGGAACTTCCCCCATCGGTATGGCAGCAGGCTCGCGAACACCTCGCCATTGCCGAAGGTTCGGACTGGTTCTGGTGGTATGGAGAAGAACATTCTTCTGCTAACGATCCCATCTTCGATGAGCTCTTTCGCTGGAACCTGCAACGCATCTATCACCTCATCCAGCAGCCACCACCGAAGGTGCTGGATACTCCTATTGAACCTGCACTTTCTGCGCCCACCGTCAGTGTACCCAAACAGTTCATTACGCCGGAAATCACCGGTAGCTACCGGACTGCTTCTCAATGGGACTACGCCGGGCTGTACGATGCACCGCTTTCCGGTGGTGTGATGCACCACGGTCAGGATCTGTTCCGTCGCCTCCGGTACGGGACCGATGGACAATTTCTCTACCTCCGTTGTGAGACCGCACACCCGCTACAAGAAGAGGAATCGCTGGCGCTTGCCTTCGTAGCTCCCCGTCCGGTAGAACTTCTTTTCTCCCGATCCGAAATCATCATCCATTCAGCGACCGTACCTCTAACTGTCGATGGGTTTGCAGCCACCGTTGGAGAAGTCATTGACTGCAAGCTGGCGCTGCAAATGCTCCACCTCGATCCAGAGCACCCGCAGCCATTGCGTCTGCACATCTTTGTCCACACCCCTTATGGTCGGTTCACGTATCCGCCCGGTGGCGTTCTGGTTCTTCACCTTTTCTGACAGCTTCATTATCCACTCGCTGAGGGTTGTTCCCGCTCCCGTGCAATAACCTGTTGCTGCTGAACAGCGTACCCTATGGAAACTTTTCCATCGACCCCCTAACTCCGCCATTTTCACTATTTTTGAGTTTTCGATTGAGTTCTGGCAATCAACAAAGGGCAGAGGGATGGCATACCAACAGAAAGGCTCCTCGGTATCCCGGTGGTTTTCCAATCTTCGGTCATACAAACCACACGCTGGCGAATGGGCATGGTTGCTTCATCGGATCACCGGCATTGGCTTAACAGTGTATCTGTTTCTCCACATCTCGACCCTTCGAACCTTAACCCACGGTGCGGCAGCATACAATGCAAAGGCAGCAACGTTTCTGAGTCCAATTTTTAAATTCTTCGAGTGGGCATTGTTTTCGTTAGTCGTTTTCCATTCGTTCAACGGTCTCCGCATCGTGCTGGTCGACTTCGCCGGTGCTTCGCGATATCACAAAATGATGCTCCGTGCAGTCTATGCCATTAGTCTGGTGCTTATCGTTTTTATGGCATACCTCATCTTTGGCAATCCCTTTGAGATCTCGGAATTGGACTCCCTGACGCTATGGCAATGGGTACAACAACTTGTCGGATAGAGGGAGAGCGGAAATAATGGCACAACGGTCGACACAGCGAGCACTGTCGTGGTACTTACAACGCATTACCGGCGTTTTTTTGCTGGTCTTTGCCCTGGGACACTATCTGATGGTGCACTGGACGGAATCCAGCGGGCATACATTCGATGCCACTGTTGCACGACTTCAGAATCCGATTTACGTGTTCCTGTACCTGGGCTTCGTCCTGCTGGGTTTTTATCACGGATTGCAGGGAATCTGGAATATCATTCGGGACTTCAAACTTCCCAAGGCGGTGTATACCATTTCAGCAGTCGTGCTCTTTATCCTGGGCGCGTACTTTGTCTACCTGGGTTTTGATACGGTTCTTTCCATCGAATCCTGGATGAACAAACCGTAAAAGAAGGAGATGGGAACGATGGTACATCAATACGACGTGGTCATTGTTGGTTCGGGTGGAGCAGGATTACGGGCAGCAGTTGAGATCAAGCCGCCATACACCTGTGCCGTGCTATCCAAAGTGCATCCGCTCCGTTCCCACACGGGCGCAGCGCAAGGCGGTGTCAGTGCGGCGTTGGCAAACGAAGAAGAGGACTCTTGGGAATGGCACGCCTTCGATACGGTAAAAGGTTCTGACTATCTGGGCGATCAGGACGCGATCGAAATTATGTGTCAGGATGCGATCCGCGCTATCATCGAACTGGAACATATGGGAATGCCGTTTTCCCGGCGCAACGATGGAAAAATCGCCCAACGAAACTTCGGAGGGCACACGCGCCCGGAAAATCCCTCCGATCCCAGCTCCCGCCGTATTCCCGTGAAACGTGCCTGCTATTCTGCCGACCGCACCGGTCACGTTATGCTCCACACGCTGTACGAAAATGCGATCAAAAACAATGTCCAGTTCTTCTCTGAATTCTTCGTGACCGATCTTCTGCTGAATCAGGGAGCCGTCGTTGGCGTCGTTGCGGTAGATCTGATGACGCAGGAAATCCACGTTTTCCACGCCAAAGCGGTCCTGTTTGCGACCGGTGGATATGGGCGGATTTACCAGGTTACCTCCAATGCCCACGCCGGCACCGGTGATGGATTTGCCATTACCTATCGACGTGGCATCCCACTGGAGGATATGGAATTTGTGCAGTTCCACCCAACGGGTTTGTACAAATTAGGCATTCTGGTTTCAGAGGCTGCCCGTGGCGAGGGCGGAATTTTGCGGAATCGCCTGGGCGAACGGTTTATGGAACGCTATGCGCCAACTGTGAAAGATCTGGCGCCGCGGGATATGGTCAGCCGCGCAATGCTGACAGAAATCCGGGAAGGACGCGGTATCCCCGCTCCTGATGGGAGTTTCTACATCGGATTGGACCTTACCCATTTGCCGGAAGAAGTGATCAACAAAAAGCTCCCGGAAATTACCGGCTTTGCTCGAACCTATCTGGGCGTTGATC
>JALWUI010000048.1:1201-3039 GCA_027082775.1 Candidatus Kapaibacterium sp. | reverse complement strand
GGATTCCAGTTCAGCCAACCTGCCATTATGCAATGGGGGGAATTCCCACCGATAACGATGGCAGGGTGGTCATTGATGAAAACAATACCCCCATTCCCGGATTCTACGCAGCGGGCGAAGCTGCCTGTGTCAGCGTCCACGGCGCCAATCGGCTGGGGACCAACTCATTGCTGGATCTCATTGTATTTGGTCGTCGGGCTGGCAAAGCCATTATGGAATTTCTCAATAGCGGGGCAGAATTTATCCCGCTGCCAAAGGACGCAGCCGAATGGACTGAATCCCAAATCCAGTGGCTGCTTTCTTCACAAAACGGCGAGCGCGTTGCGCACATTCGCAGCGATCTCCAGAAAGCAATGATGGAATATGCCGGCGTGTTCCGAACCGAGGAATCCCTGCAAAAAATGGTGTCGATCCTCGCGGAATTGCGAGAGCGATATTCAAAGGTTTCGATTGACGACAAAGGCAAACAGTTCAACACGGATTTGATCGAAGCGCTGGAACTGCGAAATCTCTTAGACACTGCAGAAGCTGTGGTCTATGGAGCATTGAATCGCACAGAATCCCGCGGTGCCCACTACCGTGAAGACTATCCTAAGCGGGACGACGACAACTGGCTCAAACATACGCTGTTGTACTACCGCGAAAATCAAGCACCAGAGATCAAATACAAGCCAGTGCGCATTACCAAATACCAGCCAATGGAGCGGAAGTACTAAGGGCACATTGTATGACGGTATATCAGCGCCTGTTACACATCCAGCAAACGAAGCAAACGCGCCTGTGCGTTGGACTGGATCCCCTTCCAGGACGGCTACCGAAAGGTGTCCATCGGAACGTTGCCTACTTCCTGCTGGAAATTTTTGATGCAACACTTCCCTATAGTTGTGCATACAAATTTAATCTCGCCTTCTTTGAACGGATGGGAAGTACTGGTCTCCACACGCTGGAACACCTTTTGCGCACCATATACGAAGTAACCGCTTCCGAAGATCACCGCCCGATCCTGATTGCTGACGTTAAGCGATCAGATGTTCCCCACACCGCTGCAACCTATGCCTCAGCATACCTCGACTTTTTTCCTTTTGATGCCGTCACGGTGAATCCGCTTCTGGGAAGTGATAGCATTCAGCCGTTCTTGAGATTTTCCAACAGTCTGGTGTTTCTGTTAGCGGTCACGTCGAACCCCGGCGCCAGCGACTTTCTCTTAGCACCGTGTGGCGATCGTCCATTGTTTGAACGCATCGTGGAAAAAACAGCAACGCTGGCAAGCCACGAACGCATTGGCTACGTGGTCGGAGCTACCTATCCGGAAATATTCCGCTCCCTCCGATCCGCCTATCCTTCCCACTTTTTTCTCGTTCCCGGCATCGGCGCTCAGGGCGGCGATATGGCGCAATTACGCGAAGCCAACCAGAATCGTCCGGCGCTCTTCAGCATAAGCCGCTCGATCCTTTATGCTTCGTTATCGATAGATTTTGCCGAAGCAGCGCGCCGGCAGGCAGAGCGTTTTCAGCAAGAAAGCTGGTAACTGCTCGCACTCAATCTTACAACAACATTCCCGCTCTTCCATTCCCTATTTCCCCATTTCTCCCGATATTTGCAGTTCGACGATCGTTCCATAACAAGGGTTTTTGCAATGCCGGAGCAGCACACAGCAGAGTCCATTGCTTTTTCTGAAGAAGAGCTGCAGCAAATCGAAGCGATCAAAGCACGCTATCCACACCCGAAAGCTGCCCTGATGCCGGTGCTCTGGATGGCACAAAAAAAATTTGGCTGGATTTCGACGGATGTAATGAAATACGTCGCTGAGCTTCTGAATCTTCCCTATGCTCACGTTC
>JALWUI010000048.1:0-1191 GCA_027082775.1 Candidatus Kapaibacterium sp. | reverse complement strand
CGTTCAGGGTGTGGCACGATTCTACACGATGTACTTCAAGAAACCGATGGGAAAATACCATATCCAGGTGTGCACCAATGTCTCCTGTATGCTCCGAGGAGCGTATGAGCTGTGGGACTACCTGCGCAAGAAATACAATATCGACCACCTGGAGCGAACGCCCGATGGGTTAGTCTCGCTGGAAGAAGTAGAGTGTATGGGCGCCTGCGGTGGGGCTCCTATGATCGCCATCAATGAAGACTACTACGAAAATCTGGACCTTGAGAAACTGGAAAAAATTTTGCAGGACGTCGTTCACAAAGAAGGGTAAACAATGACAACCCGTCGTGAGTTTTTGCAATGGCTGGTTTCCGCCACGTTGGTTACCAGCACTGGCATCGCCTCCGCCCTGCCCCTGCGTCTGTTCCGGGACTCAAAGAACCGCATCCTCGGGGAAATCACCATTGCCGTTGCGGACTACCCGGAATTGCAGACAGTTTTCGGTTCCGTGATTCTGGAAATTGATGGTCTGCCCAGTGCTGATCAATGTGCGGGACAGAGTAAAATTGTGGTGACCCGGCTTAGCAATGACCAGTTCGCTGCCGTATCTGCTCGTTGTACCCACGCTGGCTGCTGCGTCTCTCCCTACGATGCGCAACAAGGGTTCATCAACTGTAGCTGCCACGGTTCGCGATTTACTGCTGAAGGACAGGTGATACAGGGACCCGCATCGGCACCTTTGAAACGGTATGCAACGAACTTTGACGGGACGTTGCTCACCATTACCATTCCGGGACTGGTCAATGTTCCAGATGCGGATTTCCCGACCACAACGGCGATTCTCAATGTGACGCCAAATCCGAACCGTGGAACGGTTACTGTCCATTTTTCGCTTGCACGTCCAGAACGTATCGAGCTATCGATCTTTTCGATCGATGGACGCCAGGTGCACCGTCTGCTCCGCTCCGAATTCAACAGCGGACTGCACACTGTTCCCCTGCAATTTGCCCTTCCACCGGGAACGTACTTTTTGCGCCTGAACACAGCAAGTGGAACCGTGCAGGACGTTGCCATCACAGTTCAACCATAGGGCTGGGTCTCAACTCCCCTTTGCAGCAGTTGTTCTGGCAGGAGGGTTCAGTCGGCGGTTTGGCGCGCCAAAAGCGATGGCGTCTTTCTGCCACGGTCGTCTCTTAGATCACGCCGCTACGG
>JALWUI010000047.1 GCA_027082775.1 Candidatus Kapaibacterium sp. | reverse complement strand
TCGCACGGCGATACAATCGTTTCCTGGCTCCCTTTTCTGAAACGGCACTTCTCCGCAGCTTACAGCGGCAGCGGGCATTCTTACAGCTCCAGTTGAATGGCGCACTGGGGTCCAGACTTCGTTTTCAAACAACTTTAATGCTCCAGTACCACGCTGACGACGAAAGTGCCCGTTCCACCGCTTTTCCCATCACAGCAGCAGATCTTCGGCAGTGGCAGCAACGCGCCAACTTTATGGATTTTCAGCAATCAGACCGGCAGCTTCAAGTGCAACTTTCCTTTGCGCCAACTGATGATGACACGGTGCAACTCCGCAGCTTCATCTCATTGCTGCAATATGACACACCTGCTGAAAGCAATGTGGATGACCGGGATGAGCTCCGGTGGAACGCAGCCCTGACATTTTCGCACCGCCACTCTTCGCTGCTCCGTTTTCAGCTTACCACTGGCATTAACTTCCACCATCTGGTATATCTGAAAGCGGCGCGTAGCGCACAGAATTATCGGGAATACAAACTGCATTTGATTCCTTCAGTTCGCTGGTCTCTTCCCCGATTTTCTCTTGCCGCTCGATTCTTCATCACTGCCCATTATGTGGTCTACGACTTTGAAACCCTCTCGCAAACCCCGCGCAGCTACAGCATTCGGCAAATTGGCTATCAGGATTCTCTGATCTGGAAGCTTGATCCACGAACGTGGCTACTCTTCCTGCCAGCGATTCGCTACGCAGAACGCGGCATCCTGTTTTGGGATCAATTTGCTGAGCATCCCGACACTCGAACGTACGAACACGAATTATTGCTGCTTTTCTACCGCCGCCTTGCACCATCCCTCATTGGTGGCATTGGCATTCGGTGGTTCCACTTACAGCAACACTCGATCAGCTCACCGGCGCTCCAGCAGCGATCGAGCATCTTCGGACCTCAATTGGACTGGCAATTCCGCGTGGATGCACATAATACCCTGGTGCTTCGCGGATGGTACGAATTACATTGGAACAACGAAAAGCTCGTTTTACAGCGACCGCAGTTACGCTTAGAAGCGAAGGTGCAACTATGATTCAACTTCGATTTGCCAGCATTCCCGCAAATGTGCATCGAGTGAAGGATTTGCTCCAGCGCATTGAAGAGACATACCAGACCACGCTCCCCGAGGATGCCCGCTACCGGCTCATCATCGCTGTCAGCGAGGCAATCAACAATGCGATCGAGCACGGCAGTAGGAATCGGGAAGGAGCAATGGTAGAAATTCGATCGGAACGTCGAGATCGTGGACTCTATGTCTGGGTCATTGATGAAGGCTCTGGTTTTGAACCTGCCGACTTGCCAGATCCCCGAACCGAAGAACAATTGCTCAGCGAGCGTGGACGTGGCATTCTGTTGATGGAAAACCTGGCTGATCGTTTGCGGTTTTACCAGTCGCCGGAAGGATTTGTGACGGAGTTGTGGTTCGACAACATCTTCCAATAAAAAAGGCACAGCAGCGACGCTGTGCCTTCTGTCTCCAGACTTTTCACGAAATCACTTACCGCACCGATTCAATCATATCTGCAATGATCACGTTCCAGCCACCACGGCTGCGGATCTGTCCAACAATTCCCACCGGTGCACCTGCAAACTTCGCCAATTTCTTTCCGGCATAGCTTCCATCTGGATGATAGACCAGATACAGCGTATTATGCGCAAGCACCCCAATAGGTTGTCCACGTTCCACCAGTTTCAGTGCCTGCTGCCGGTCGAGTTTCCCACTGCCACCGGTAAGCACCTGCGCAATGTCCACAACGTCACCAATGAGAGGATTCGCCGGCGATCCTAAGGGCTTCGCTGGCTTGGTCGGTTGTGGTTCTGCACTTTCCGCTTTTGGTTTTTCAGCCGTTGCCTCCGCCGCCTTCTCCGCAGGTTGTTCCTCTACGGCTTTTGGTTGTTCTGGTTGCAGTGCTGGTGCAATCGTGTCCACTGCCATTTCCGGTGCTTTTTCTTCTCGCTGCAATGTTACCTTTTCTCCGGGCGCTGGTTGTTTCTGCTGCTCAGAACCGCAGCCGAAAAGATACAGGCTCAGCAGGAACACTCCTGCAAGTACGCTCATCGTCCGAACTGCTCGTTGCATCCTCATCCCTCCCTTTTGTTATCGTATCACTTCGATCAGATCGGCAACAATGGCAGCCGCACCATAGCGGCGAACGACCTTGCCGACGACGCCAACCTGAAAGCCCGCCATTTTTGCCAGCTTCTTCCCAGCATACGTTCCATCAGGATGAAACACCAGATACAGTTTCCCGCCGGCGACAATCCCCAGCAACTGTCCCCGCTCCACCAGATCCATCGCTTCCTGCTTCGACACCTTCCCCTCGCCGCCGGTCACATAGTCTCCTACATTCACCACAACGCCAACAATGGGTTTGCCCTGTGCGACAGGTTCAGCACGAGACGGCAAAGAGAAAAGTCCTATGCCTGCGATCAAGACAAGTGCAATCCCACCCACCACAATGCGTGCTCTCATTGATCTCCTCCGTCATTGTCCCTGGCTGTTCGAGCATACGGAACACCGGCTTCCTTCTGATACGAAACCTCGCACTCAACGTACCGATTCGGCTCGCTGCCCTGCAAAAAGGATCCGTTGACATATTTGACCAGCACCTTGGCGTAATGATTATCCGCCGTCCGCACAACCAGAACAATATTGCCGCTGTACTGGGTCAGATCAATTTCCCGCTCAGCAAAGGTTTTTGCATTCAATGCTTCACTGTCAAACACATCATTCAGGGAATTCACATTGGTATAAACTTCCGCCGCAATTTCCGTTGCTCGAAGATTATCCGGCAGCGACTGGTAATACTGCTTCAGCAAAGTTGGCGATGCAATGATGAGCTTGTTGTCGCGCGTGTACAACCCCAGATCCCAATCCTGACCGCTGGTTGTTTTCAAATTCACCGGTCCTCCTTCGGTCGGATTATACAGATCCACGCCGCTGCCGAATACGGATGCAGATTCATACATTCGAATGGGATTGCCTGTTGTCAGCTCCACAAATCGGGAAGCTGGCGACCACTGGATCTGTTTCGCCGGTCCTACGGTATCGGCTGTTTCACCCGCCACTTCGCACGTATAAATCGTGCCTTCCTGCAAACCCGTTACCTGCACCTGCGTCCAACTGGCTGGCAGCAGCGTATCCAGCATCGTCACACCGCCCGGATTATAGATCCGCACCCGATATCCTGCAAATTCGGCTGCGGTGTAATCGGGCGAATGATCCCACTTCAGGGCAATCGTTGCAGAATCAATCGATGTCGCATACAGCGCTGCCGGAGGCTGGGGGACGAAAACCTGATCTGGACCCGTTGTCGTTTCACATCCCTGGAACGCGATGGCAAGAGCAAGCACAACGCCAATGCTGAAAATTCCAATTCCTCGCATTGCAAACGTCTTTCTTTGTGGAACATCTCTACTTGACAACCTACAAAATTATCAAAACTTTGCAAGATAGCAGTCAAATCTCCATTTCGTGATTTCCATAGCTTACGCCTTCATAGGCTGTAGTTCTGCTTCGGGCACTGCTACATCGACTCATTTTAGAAAGCAAGTTCTCGCCAGCTTTTTTGTACAAACCCACAGCGCAAAAACGCCCCATTTCACCCTACGGCTGATACACCAGCGGGATTACCACTCCGCCACGGACGGAAACGATACGCAGCCAATACGTACCGGCTGGAAGCTGGTCGAAGGACAAATGAAGGATCGTTTCTGGAGGCTGGAAAGTGGCAGTCCACCGGCGAAGGAGCTGTCCCGCAGTGTTTCGCAGCTCACACCGGACTGTCTGGAACTCAGGGGTTGCAACAACCACCGCTATCTGATCACTGGCTGGCTGAGGATAAACGGCCGTCACTGAAAAAGGCAGGCGATAGACTCTTCGATGAGGATCGGGATAGCGAAAAACCAGCATTCCATCATAGGCGCGGGTGTCAACTGCTGTGCCCCAGAATATGGATGTCGGCGCCCATCGAATGGGAACGTGATCCTGCAATCCCAATCCCGGTATTCCCCGCAGGAAAAACAGCGTTCCGGCGGAATCAAAATGTCCCCAAATCCGAAAAGCCAACCGCCGCACTGTGTCAATCACTGTGTGCTCCAGTATTTCAACGGTTCTGCCCGGCGATCGCACCGAAAGCGGCAGGAATCGATCGGCTGGCATCCAGAGTGTTGCCTCAAAAAACCGTTCATTGATGTACGGCGCATTCTCCGTCATCTCATACTGGATCGGGATTTCAACCGTATCGCGGGGATCGATGGTTATCGTGGGAATGCGTATGGTGCTGCGTGCCTGATAGGGGATCAGTTGCAGGCTGGCACTCAGGTCGCACGGTTCCCCTCGCAATGTTAATGTAGCCGTTCCGCCCGGCGTTGCTTTGAGCTCAACTAATGCCGTATCCCCCGGCGCGATGACCAGTGGCAACGGCGTTCCCAATGTGTAGACAGGAGGATCAATCGTTGCTTCCGTAAACCGGATTTCTTCCTCCGAAGCATTGATAATTGGCACTGCCTGCGAAGCAATTTCTGGAATAAAGGGCACTGTAGAAACCGCAAATTGGGCAGCAGGCAGAATACCCCGTCCGCGAATCCGGACTTTTTTCTTGAATTTTCCCTGATCTGCGTAGTACACAAAAACGGTCACCTGATACTCCTTCGGCTTTGCAGGCGTAAAGGCAAAAGCGACAAAGAGCGTATCGCCCGGTAGCAGCGTTGTATCTTTGACTGTCGATACCAGCTCAATTGGTGCCTGGTAGGGATTGTACAGTTGCAACCCATTGATTTTCAAAGGTTTGGGATCCAGATTCGCAACAAGCGGCACGATACGAACCGTTCGTTCCCCAACACAAGCGCTACCCAGAACCGTGCGCTGGGAATCAATGGCCATCGAGCGATCTCGAACCGAGGCGACAAAAGGAAGAACAAACTGGCGAGAACACGTAGCCAGGAACAGGGTATCCGCCACCGCTCCCGTATCCCGCGCGATATACCGAAGTACCACGGTACGACACGCTCCCGGCTGGAGAGTATCAGGAACTGCCGGTGAGAGCATCACAAACTTCTGGAAGCGTGTCCACTGCTGTTGCAACGGAATCGGTGCTTCTCCAACATTACAGATAGCGGCTGGCTCTTCCCACTGGACTGTATCTCCAAGATACAGCTCATCGACCGGCGGTACCAGTGTATCGGTTGCCAGCTTCGGCGGAACAATGCGCAGGTACTGCTCTACAACATCCTCTTCAGGATAGGAAAACACCCGTTTCCGGAGATTTTTCCACTGACCTTCAGCAGAACTGAGCATAATAGGTGCCGAAGGGTGGAATTGAACATCTGTCAACCGGGTGGGATGTCCAGTGTAATTGGTATACAACTGATCGGTCACCAGATCCCAGACAACGATCTGCGGAATACCGGGAATGCCAGCCACCAGGAAACGACCGGTGGAGCTAAAGCTCAACCGCTGCACTTCGCTCCATTGCCGCCGCTGGATTTTGATCAACCGCAATTTCTGCCGATCCCACAAATGAATCGCCATACTGGGCGAATGGAGCAGCCCAACCGGTGTCGGGTACTCAGCAACAGCAAAAAATCGTCCGATTGGATCCGCACCAATATGCCGCATACGCGGCGCGCCGTGGAGGGGAACCTCTGCCAGCAATCGATAGTCCTCCAGCGAGCGGATCTGGACACTGCCTAAAAGCAGCACGTACAGCTCTTTTTGTCGTTCATTGAGCGCAAGATCTTCAATTGGTGCACCAACCACAACCTTGCGTCGGAAGGTACCGATTGAGTCATAAATTAACAACGCAGCAAGGTTTGAAGGAGCACAGATCAGCTCCTGGGCAGTTGCATTGTACACCATCTGCTGAATGTGTACCCGATATGGAAGCTGCACCTGATGCACCGGATAAGGACTCTGCAGATCAAAGAATGCCAGTGTATCGTGAAGACTATGTTTCGTTACCAGTCGCTGCGCATTGGTATCGGGCCATCGGAATTGGGAACGAAAGATGACGGCTACTCCCATCGGGACAAAGCTGGCAGCAATCACCTGCACTTTTTCCGGCTGGTAGTACTCCACCACCTCATACTCAACAACCCCCGTGTCTACCTCCAGTTTGCGTCGGAAACGCACGCTGTCAATGGCAGAATCATAATCCCGAAGGCGCAGGCAGAGAAACTGCTGCCACATATCGGTAGTCCAGACGCCGACACAGCCGTTATCGTAAGCAGTCAGGAAATGTGCTCCTGTCCGGTCAAACTGAATCTGCAAAATGCCGGCAGTATCGGCTGGTAAATACTCCGCCTCTGCCTCCATCGCAGGCTGACGGATTCGGATCAGGAGGGAATCCGTAATGATGTCAGGCACTTTCCAGGTGATGCGATTGGTATCATTGACCTTCTGGATCAACTGCCATCGGGCAGTATCGGATAGGCGATATTCGACAAACACAGGCAACTGAGGATTGGCTCCGTCCCATCGGATTGGATACTCCATACACGGCGTGTAAATCTCTCCTCCCGCAGGCTGCTGAAGCTGCAACCTGGGCTCCGCTGTTACCTGCGGTCGATTACCAAACAATGGCAAAACGGCATAGAGTCCCTGCTCCGCATAGATCCATAATTCCGCCTGCTGTGGTTCTGCCGACGGAGGGAAAAACTCCAGATCGATCGGATACCGGAAGACTGGATAGGCAAGAACTGGAAAAATGGTATCGCCGGGCGCCAGGAAATTGCCCCTCCATCGAGCCCGGAAATACGGTGAGGTGATTCGCATCGAGTCAATCCGTATCGGAAATTCGGCATTGGTAGCCGGATCGTAAAATCCCGATTGAGCCTGAAAATACACCCGTGTTCGTACCGTATCCCCCGGCTTTCCATTGCCAACAAAAAACTCTTTGATCGGCGTATAACCACGCAAAAATCGGAGCACTGGATGGGCAATGTTTGTGCTCCGATAATACGCTGTCTGATATCCCACATCCTCGCCGTCCACGACCACCAGTTCTGCTCGCACGTAGAGATACCGTGGCGGATCGCAATCATTGTCTAACTTGACCACCCGTTCCCCCATATCCCGCGTTTTCCATTCAATCTCATACCAGCCATCCGGCATCCGCTCGAAGCGCTCCGGTACGTAAACAATATTCTCCTGCACAATCAAAACCTGATCCTGCTTAATGGGAATCTCATAGCCCTCGCGAAATGCTTTCAGTCGCACCCGCAGGCGCGGAAAATGTTGAATGTCTAAGGTATTCACCTCCGTAAATTTCTCGACGCCCTGAAACGCTGCTTTGGGACATTGATACTGAAATGCGCCGAGGCTATCCAGTTGTACCGTAATTGCTGCACCAGCAGGCAGCAGCCAGAATCCGGCAAACAGCAGGATAAACGCTGCTTTTGCCACCGAGCGTTTCATTTTTTATCCCTCCATCGTTCCTGATCTTTCTGCTTTTTTCGGAGCCACGCGATGACACCTCGATTGAGCAGATGCTGATAAGGCGGTGGTAGCAGGTTCGGAGGATTCTGGATAAGCCGAATCGTCAGATGGGACTGTGGTGGCAGTGCCAGCACCTGCAACGCATTCTGCAATCGCTGCTGCATCAATTGCCTGTTGAACCGCTCACTCCCAAACTGATCGCTCAATGCCCACAGCTCTACTTTTTCCCCCATAGCCACGCGCTGGCGTATTTGCCGAACCGCTTCAGAGTCCAGCAGGGAAAATTGCGGACTGTTGTAATCGCACAATCCCAGAATCAGCGGGATACGTCCTGTGGTATCAGCCCAGATTTGATATCGCTGGGTATCAATGCGGTAATCGGGATACAGCAAAACGTGCTGCTGCCGGTGAACAATCCGCCCCAGCGAATCCTGCACCCATACAGCTACTTCAATCGGTCTTGCTGCCTGCCCAATAACAATCCGCCGGGAAACAGTATCCTTCCGCCACGGTATCACCTCATCTCCGATGCGCAATGTTCGCCTCAGTTGCTTGATCGGTGTCCAGGTGTGCATACGCGAAAGGGCACGAATCGCAACGGATCGGGGATGGACAAGAAATTTACTCCGCTCGAACCGCAGCAGCAACGGGTGACCATTTCGCAGAAC
>JALWUI010000046.1 GCA_027082775.1 Candidatus Kapaibacterium sp. | reverse complement strand
CACGTCCGCAGCATCTGCTGGTAGCACCGGATACCTTTCAAAGTCGGGTGCGAATGCCAGATGGACGCTTCGTTCGGCTCCAGGAAGCAACGGCTTTGACTTTTCAGGGCTGGATTTTAAGCTGGACTGCAAAGGTTGAATGGTACTGGACCGCGTTTCTTTACGCCCTGGCAGGCGTACAGATGGATATGGTACTGGATCGGTCTGTGATCGTGGAACGCCGCATTCTAAAGCCCTCCGGCTATGTTTATGGCAATGGCACCAACCGACTCACCATTTTGGAGGGATCGCTTGAAACATTTCAGCGCACTGCTTTTGGAGGCATCGTTGGAATAGGGGCGCGAGCAAATGTGTGGCGGGGATGGAATGTGTTTGGAGAACCCTTTTGGAATTATGCGTTGCCCTCAGTGGCGAGCGATGTAGAGTGGAAGTGGCACGGGCTTAATCTTCGGGCAGGGATTCGCCACGCGCTCTTTGTGCCCTGAGCCTCCAGTTTTCCTGGTGGGAAGTTCCGGTGATATTTTATTGCTTCGCTGAATCTGCCAACTCCTGGTGTTCTTTCTCGCCCTGCTTGATAAACCATTCCCTGCGTAGAGGGCACAATGTGGTGCGAAGGTCTTTGCACTACCTGAAGCTGGTGAAATCCTGACCGCTTTTTCGTGGAAATTTGATAAATTGCAAAGTTTGTTACAGCAATGCGGAGGAGCTGATGCCGGAAGCAGGGCGGAAAGCGGTGATTATGGCAGGGGGCTTTGGAACGCGTCTTCGCCCACTGACTGTGGACCTACCGAAACCGATGGTCCCTGTTGCCAATGTGCCGATGATGGAGCATATTGTCCACTTACTGCGGCGCTACGGCTTTACGCAGTTGATGTCGCTGCTCTACTTTTTTCCGGAGAAGATTACCGCCTACTTTGGCAATGGCACTCGCTTTGGCGTTTCGATGGACTATATGATGGCAGAGGCAGATTATGGCACGGCAGGGAGTGTTCGAAATGCCTACCAGTTTCTGGATCAGCGATTTCTGGTGATTAGCGGCGATGTGCTCTGTGATTTCGATCTGGAACAAGCGTGGCAGTACCATCAGCAGAAGCAGGCGGATGCTACCATTGTATTGACGCGGGTGGATAATCCGTTGCCGTTTGGCATCGTAATGCTCGATGAGGATGGACGCATTGTCCGATTTTTAGAAAAACCGTCGTGGGGTGAAGTTTTTTCCGATACGATTAACACGGGCATTTACATTCTGGAACCGCACGTGCTGGAGTTGATTCCGTATCAGCGAGAGTTTGATTTCAGCAAGGATTTGTATCCATTGATGCTCCGCAAAGGAATGCGATTGTATGGGTACATTGCTGACGGATACTGGCAGGACATTGGCAATCTAAGTCAGTACCAGCAGGCACATCGAGACGTTTTACAACGGAAGGTTCAAATTGATATTCCCGGAGAAGAGAGCGATGGGAATTACATCGACCCATCGGCTGAGATTCATCCAACGGCACGGGTTGAAGGATCTGTTATTGGACGCAATGTCCGCATCGGAGCTTACGCAGTGGTACGTCATTCCGTTGTGGGTGATGGGACGGAGATTGGCGAAGGGGCACAGGTGGTGGGATCGGTGCTGTGGAGTAATGTAAAGGTGGGTAAAGGCGCAGAGTTGAGCGAAGATATTGTTGCACACGATGTTGACATAGGAGCTTTTGCCACGATTGCCGAAAATGTTTTTATTGCTCATCATTGCCGCATTGGAGATTATGCCCAGTTGCTGCCGAACATCAAGTTGTGGCCCAACAAGCAGGTAGAAGCCCGTGCTGTGCTCTCCCGGAGCCTGGTTCAGGAAGAAAAGTGGCTGCGGGAATTATTCACGGGACCCCGGATTACGGGAACAACGAATGTTGAGATTAATCCGGATTTTGGGGCGCGGTTCGGCGCTGCGTTTGGTAATGCTCTGGGGAAAGGGGTCAGCGTTGTTGCCAGTCGAGATCCAGCGTTAGCTTCCCGGATGATTAAGCGTTCTATTACCGCCGGTCTTATGTCTGCTGGCATCAGTGTTGTAGACCTGCAGGTGACGCCATTGCCGTTGACTCGACAATTTCTGGCTGCTGGGAATCAACTGGCAGGCATCCACGTTCGGCGTTCGCCGGTGGATCCCAGTCAGACGGATATCATTGTGCTGGATAAAGATGGGCGCGATCTTTCCAGTGGGACAACCAAGAAAGTGGAGCGGTTGTTTATTGGCGAAAACATTCGGCGAGTTGCTCCGGAAGAAGTGGGCAGCATCACGTATCCAGAACGGACAATGGAGGGATACATCTCGCGGTATACCCAGGCACTACAACTGGAAGCACTCCAGCAGCGGCGATTTACCGTCGTTATCGACTACTCATACGGTATTGCTGCGACAATGTTCCCAAAAATTCTGGGCGAGTTGCAGGTGCAGGCGGTGGCGCTCAATGCCTACGTCGATCCGATTCGCTCCACCCGGGATGAACAGCGACTCCAGGAAGCACTCCAGCAATTGAGCCATCTGGTGACTTCCCTGCGGGCTGATGCCGGTTTCGTCATCGATCCAGGTGCTGAAAAGATTTTCCTTGTAGATGAGCAGGGGAATGTGTGTCCACAGGGGCGGTTGCTGACGATTGTAGTCAAACTCTTTCTGGAAACCCATCGAGAATGGGAACCGTACAAGATTGCAGTACCGATTTCAGCCACTGAGGAAGTGGAGATGATAGCGGGCGATTACGATGTCGCTGTCGTTCGAATTCAAAATTCTCATTCTGCAATGATTGAAGCGACGCGCGATCCGGATGTCAAATTTGTTGGAGGGACTCGAGGCGGATTTATTTTCCCAGAATTTTTCATTGCATCGGATGCAATGTTCACCATTGGCAAAATTCTGGAGATGCTGGCGCTTACTCATACCAGCGTTGCGGAATTGGATGGATCATTGCCGCGGCGGGTGCAATTAGTAGAAGCAATTGATTGCCCGTGGGAAAAGCGGGGAACGGTGATGCGGTATGCAATGGAAATGAGTGAGGGGAAGCGACGGATTCTGGTGGATGGTGTGAAAATTTACGAAAATGGTGTTGCCGTGTTGATCATCCCCGATCGGGAACGACCCGTATTCTACGTGTTTGCTGAGGCGGACACAGAGCAAGAAGCTCGGCAGTATCTTCAACAGTACGCAGAGTTGCTCAAACAATGGAGGGAGGCAGAATGAAACAGGACGTTCGACTAACACAGGTGTTATCGCCGAATCGCATTCGGACGCATGTTCGAGCCACATCGAAAGAAGAAGCCTTGCGCATTTTAGCAGAACTGATTGCGCAGGATAATAACGTCGCAACGGAGGAAGTGCTGGAAAAGATTGTGGAACGAGAAAAGTTGATGTCTACCGGCATTGGCAAAGGCTTTGCCTGTCCGCACGCAAAGTTTGATGCGCTTTCTACGAATCAGGCGGCACTCATCACGCTGGAGGAACCCATTGAGTTTGATTCTCTGGATCAGCAACCGGTGAATATTGTGCTGATGCTGGTAGGACCAACCTCCGCAGTTGGGGAACATTTACGGTTGCTCAGTCGCATTTCACGATTGATGGTAGCGCAGGAAGTGCGAGACCGCATTCTGCAGAGCCAGACACCGGAGGAAGTGCTGGCAATTTTGCGAGAGGAAGAACAACGGCGGATTGAAACGCAACAAAAGGAGGTATCGAAGAACGAATGAACCAGCGCATTCAGCGAGTCCGGGGAATGCAGGATGTATTGCCGGGAGAGGTGTGGAAGTGGCGGTATGTAGAGCAGGGGTTGATGCACATTGCTGCTGCCTTTGGCTATCAGGAAATTCGGACGCCGGTACTGGAACCCGCTGAGCTGTTTATTCGGAGCGTTGGCGAAACGACTGACATTGTTGGCAAGGAAATGTACGTTTTTGAAGATCGGGGCGGGGATATTTTGAGCTTGCGCCCGGAGATGACTGCCAGTATTGTGCGAGCTGTCATTGAGAATCACCTCTTGCAGCAGCAGCCGATTGCCCGGTTGTGGTACTATGGACCAATGTTTCGTCGGGAACGCCCACAAAAGGGACGGTATCGGCAGTTTCATCAGTACGGGGCAGAAGTAGTTGGATCGCCTCATCCGGAAAGCGATGTGGAAATTATCAGTATGGCGTGGCAATTGTTGCAACACTTCGGATTATCGCAACTGGAGTTGCGCATTAATACGCTGGGCAACGCCGAAACGCAGCAACGGTATCGCGCTGCTCTGGTTGCGTATTTGGAGCCACACAAAGACCAACTGAGCCCGGAAAGTCAAGCACGACTGGTTACCAATCCGCTGCGGATCCTGGATTCCAAAAATGAGCAGGATCGGGCAATTGTAGAGCAAGCGCCAAAGATTGTGGATTTCTTAGATGATGAAAGTCGCGCCTTCTTTGATACAGTCCTTTCACTGCTGGATCGGCTTTCCATTCCGTATGTTGTTGATCCATACCTGGTGCGCGGGCTGGATTACTACCGCCATACGGCTTTTGAAATTGTTTCAACGGCTCTGGGGGCACAGAATGCTGTGTGCGGTGGCGGACGATATGATGGACTGGCAGCTTTGCTGGGCGGTAAGCCATTTCCCGCTGTTGGTTTTGCACTGGGTGTGGAACGGTTATTATTGGTTTTAGAAGCCGAGGACAGATTCCCTGCAAAACCGCCGGTCGCACAGGTTTACATTGCTGCGGTCGGAGAAGCCCCGATGCGGGAAGTAGCGCTAATGCTTGCCAGTCGATTGCGCGCTGAGCATGTTCCAACGACAGTTGATCTGCTTCGCCGGTCGGTCAAAGGGCAATTACGGGAAGCCAATCGTTACGGAGTTCGGCTGGTTGTCATCGTAGGTGAGCAGGAGTGGCAGCAAGGGATGGTTGTCGTAAAAGATATGACGTCGGGTGAACAGGAACTGGTTGCTGAAGCTACGCTGGTTCAGGAGGTCATTCGTCGTCTGCGGCAGGAAACAAATGAGTCGTAAGCAACGTGCTTATGTGGAGACAGGCAGTTATTCAACTTTTCAAGCGATTGCCACACTACCTGACTGCCCGTAATATTAAGTTAGCGCTGGCAGCGCTGGGACTGGTACTAACGGTCTTTATGCTCCTTTATATGCAGGTGCTGATTCGAGAGCTCCGCCGGCGGGAACAGATGATGATCGATCTTTATGCCAGTGCTTTCAAGCATTATACAATGCCATCAACGCAGCCGGGAGAGGACATTCGGTTTTTTCTGGAGAAGATTGTGCCTGCCGTTGATTTCCCCGTGATTATCACTGATGCGGAGGGAGAGCCGTATAAACCCTACACCGAGTTTACCCTCAACATCGACCTTTCTCCTTACAAGACCGAGGCGGAGCAGTATCGGTATTTGAAGGAGCTGCTCAAAGAGATGGAGCAGGATCATCCGCCCATCGTGTTTCGCTATCCGGGACATGGGGTGTTGATGAAAATCTACTATGCCGATTCCCAACTGCTGCGCCAGCTTCAGGTGCTGCCGCTGGTTGCGCTTGTTGCTGTGACGTTGTTCATCCTGATTGGCTATTGGGGTTTTAGCTACGTTCGGCGGAACGAGCAGAACCGGGTGTGGGTTGGGCTGGCAAAGGAAGCTGCCCATCAACTGGGTACGCCCCTGTCCAGTTTGCTGGCGTGGGCGGAGCTGGCAAAGATGAATGTGCAGAACCCGGAGCAATTGCGGCAAATCATTATCGAGATGGAAAAAGATTTGCAACGAATGCAGAAAATTGTGGAACGGTTTTCCAAAATTGGTTCGATCCCGGAGCGAAGAGCGGAGAACCTGGCAACGCTTATGCACGATGTTGTGGAGTATTACCGATACCGGATTCCTCACCTGGGCAAGCAAATTGAAATTGTGGAACGGTATGAACCGATCGTTCGCCCGGTGAATCCTGAGTTGTTCCAGTGGGTGATCGAAAATCTGCTCAAAAATGCAGTGGAGGCAATTGATCAGGTCAGTGGGCGGATTGAGCTCAGCCTGGAGCAAAAGAACGGCAAAGCGGTGATCCAGATCCGCGACAATGGAAAAGGAATGTCCCCGGCAGTGCGGCGATCGGCTTTCCGTCCGGGTTTTACGACCAAAAAGCGGGGGTGGGGATTAGGATTGCCGCTTTGTAAGCGAATCATTGAGGAATACCACCAGGGCAAAATCTGGATCAAAGAAACCGGTGTCGGTAAAGGAACCACTTTTCATATTGAGCTGTAATTGCCTACCTGCTGCCGGGTTATCGCCGATCAGGTCATAAACAGGTACTGCTTCCACTCTTCCTGGATGGTATGTTCTGAAAGCCGCATAAAGAGTACAAAATTGGGACGGCGTGGCTGACGCAGTAATTTCATATGCGCCTCTTCGGGTGTTCGATTTCCCTTCTTCGCATTGCAAGGGATGCAGGCTGTGACCAGATTTTCCCACGTATCTTCACCGCCGCGGGATTTGGGGATCACGTGGTCAATGGTTAATGCTGTCGAGCGACGACCGCAGTATTGACACTGGAATCGATCGCGGCGAAAGATGTTGCGTCGGGATAACTCAACCTTGCGGAAAGGAACGCGTACATATCGGTTCAGCCGGATAACGCTGGGGAAAGGATATTCCTGGCGAATGGAGCGAATCTTTCTTCCTTGAAGAACCTCGACAACTTCCGCCTTACGGAGAAGAACCAGGATAATTGCCTTTTTAACGCTGCAAATGGTCAGCGGTTCATAACTCTGATTCAAAACCAGAACACTCCCTGTAAGCACACCGTTGCGTCGTGGTGCTACCATCGGTACCGTGTGCAACTGCCTGCTGAATGTTGAACTCCTCTGTCTTGTTATCTGACCAGCGTTGTTGATCGTTTATTGCTGCATAATTGCATACCGCAATAACGTAGAGCGACTGCCCTGAATTGTACCGAGGGGGAGGGTAGCCATCGGAGTTTGGAGTGTCAAAGTCGTGGTTGCTGATTCACGTCGCACCAGTCCGATGCCATCGACAAACCAGAAAAGGATCGGCGCCTGGAGTGCGATGGCGCCAGTGACCGGAAAACCGTTCAGGGAAAATTGCGCCTGTAAGTCGATTATACGACGGATTTCGAAGACTGTTGCATTGTAGGAAGTGCCAGCGATCATCAGATTTTCAGTTCGCAGCCGCTGCCCGGTGATCTGGATCGTGCCTGAAAGCGTTACGGTATCAAGTTGTGACAGGGGGACCTTGAAATCCTGAAGCGTTGTATCAAAGACTGTCCATTGGGATTGCGCATAATCTGCGATGGTGACCCAGAGCGTTAGGGGCATATCCAATCGCATCAGGAGATCTTCGCCCAGATCGACCAGAGCCATATACTGGTCGGCGGTTGCTCGCACATATTCAATCCACGATGTATCCTGCATGTAATGCTCAATCTGGGTCGCTTCCTGATCATCCAGGATGGTGGAGCCTTTTACCACCGCAGAATCGATTTTTTCTGTGCCAGCAAGAGGATTACCGCTGCTGTCGATATCCACGATGGAATAAATCCAGTAGCTACCGGTGTTAAGAGGAAAGCGGAGAATTTCGCTGGGCAAAGCACCGTTGTCATTGCAGCCAGAGAGGCTGAGTACTACCGTGGCGATACCCAGCAGAAGGAAACCGGGAAAAGTCCGCATAGCTGCGTTCTTGTTTATCCATCAACGTCAAGCGGAGGGTGGGGGACTCGAACCCCCACAGGCCGAAGCCCGGCGGTTTTCAAGACCGCTGCCATACCAGTTAGGCGAACCCTCCAGCAAACAGATTTTGCGGCACTATAAACGAGCAATAACAGGGGTTTAGTACACCGGATTCTACACAGGAAAACTTCAGGGATACGTGGTAAAGGCGGGTTAGAGAGTCAAAAACAGACCTTACAGGAAACTTTTCCATTAACCGGTCGTTAAGACAGGTTCCCGTTGTTTTGAGAACGCCGGAAAGTTGAACGAGCGTGATGATCAACAATGGAACGTTTGGCTTTACCATTCAAACTGCGATGGGAGGATCGCTACTTCCTCCGAAAATTTCCTCGAATGGTTGCAGGTTCGGACAAAGCATTAGCACAGCGCATTAGAGAGCAGGCAGCCACCATTGTTCAGGAAGAAATTCCACGAATAGTCGATCAACAAAGTCAGGGGCACGCTTTGATGTGTGCGCTGGTGTTAGCGGCGTATCGGGAGCTGCAGCCTGCCAGATCGGAGCCAGAACTTCTGGAATTTTTAGCAAAAATGTTTTGTAAGGCTGCTGGCGGGAAATATGTCCAATGGGGAAGTCGCCTGATGCTCTGGTTTCAACGAGACGCCCGGCGCTTTGTCCGATTCTTTTCGGGCGATCGGACGCAGCGAGCGTATGGCAAGTGGTTCCGGATTGTCGAGGAGGAAACGGATACACAGTTTCGGGTACTGGTGCAGCGCTGCGGGTTTTATGAGTTTTTCCGTCGCCATCAAGAGCCCCAGCTCACCCGGATTCTCTGCGAGTGGGATTACCTCTGGGCAGACGAAATCAATCGGGTTGATCGCGGGGTCATTTTCAAACGTCCCCGGACCATAGCGCAAGGAGCGGATTATTGTGCCTTTGAATTCCACTTTACCCGATCCACCAGTGGTACAGGACGCGCCGAGCAGGACAGCGAAAATCCGGGATAACCGAAATGGTGGCAAATGAAAATCTGCTGACGGTGGAAACAGCCGTTGCGGAACAGTTATTGATTGGCACGCGGGTATCCAGAGTTTGCAGATCGCAATAGGGCAGTGATGCAGCCATTGCTATCGTATAGTGCCAGCGGCTGCTTGATGCGGGCTGAAGAAAAGAACGCGCTCTTCGTCTTTACACTTTGCGAATGGGAAGTGGAACAATGGAGGGGGAGGGATGAACAGAGCACTGTTTATCGTGGATGTGCAGAATGATTTCTGTCCCGGGGGCGCATTGCCCGTTCCGGATGGTGATGCAGTGGTTCCGGTCATTAATGCGTTGATACCCCGGTTTTCCTTTGTTTTTGCTTCAAAAGACTGGCATCCAGAGCACACCAAACACTTCGAGAAGTGGCCCCCCCATTGCATTCAGGGAACACGGGGCGCGCGGTTCCACCCGCAACTGAATCGAAGAGCCATCCAGCAGGTGTTCCTCAAAGGGACATCGACCGAAGATGATGGATATTCCGCCTTTGAAGCAACCAATCGGGATCTGGAAACATTTCTGCGACAAAAAGGAATTACACAGTTGTACGTTGTAGGGCTTGCGACGGATTATTGCGTCAAGCAAACAGCTTTAGATGCAGTCCGCCGTGGCTTTGAAACCTTTGTGGTTGTAGAAGCAGTACGGGCTGTCAACGTTCAGCCAGAAGATGGGCAAAAGGCGCTGGAGATGATGCAACAGGCAGGGGTGAACATTGTGCATGCTGATGACGTGGCAAATGGGAGTTGAAAAAATGCGATCGGTGCTTTTCTGGATTCTCTGGATCGGAATGCCGTTGTGGGGCTTTTCACAAAAAGTTTTTCAGGATACTGTTGATGTTCCTTTCGATCTGGTGTGGAAAGCAGCAGTTATGGCGATTGAAGAGACCGGATGCGACATTGAGCAGAAACGGCCGGTGGAGACGGAGGAAGCGCTCTGGAAAGCAAAGATTGCTTCAACGTTCTGCGTTTTAGCAACCAATCCAGATTCTACCGATGCAGTGTTTGATCGATATGCCAAACGAGTGCCGTATATCCGTGGCGGTGTGTGGACCTCTGCACGGATCCAGTATGTGTTTTACCTCACAGAGTTACCGGATGGACGGGTTGCGGTGCGATTGCGCGGACGGATGAGCGGATACGAACAACACGTCACAGCAACATTCCATTATTTTGCCTCAAATGGTCAGTTGGAAGCACAGTTGTTCCAGCGCTTTCAACAATTGCTCCACCAGTTCTGGCGTGAAGCGCAGCAGGCGGAAGGATAATTGATGGCAGGAAGTCGGTGGGAACGTGTGCTGGTAACCGGTGCTGCCGGGTTTCTGGGATCACATTTAAGTGAACAACTGCTGCGCGCTGGTTGTACGGTGATTGGAATCGACAATTTTGATCCCTTCTATCCCCGACCAATTAAGGAAGCAAACATTACCGCTTTGCGGGAATCAGAACGTTTTTTGTTTTTTGAGGGAGATCTTCGTGATCAGGGGTTTCTGGAAAAGGTTTTTTTGTCTGCAAAACCGCAGATCGTTGTCCATTTAGCGGCAAAAGCAGGGGTTCGCCCATCGCTGCGCCAGCCGGAAGCGTATTATCAGACGAACGTGATCGGCACGCTCCGGTTATTAGAAGTGATGCGGCAGCAGAACGTTCCCTATCTGGTTTTTGCCTCTTCCTCTTCGGTGTACGGAAATCGGAATACCGTGCCATTTCGAGAAACTGATCCCGTAGATCATCCAGTTTCACCGTATGCAGCGACCAAGAAAGCCGGGGAATTGCTCTGTTATACGTATCACCACCTGTACGACTTTTCAGTGAGCTGTCTTCGCTTTTTCACCGTCTACGGACCACGGCAACGGCCGGAGATGGCGATTCACAAATTCACGCGGTTGATTGACCTGGGAATGCCGGTGACGCTCTATGGCGATGGTTCCAGCCGTCGGGATTACACCTACGTCGATGATGTTGTCGCGGGTATCCTGTTAGCAATGGAGCATCTGAATGGCTATGAGATCTTTAATCTGGGGGAGTCACAGACCATTTCTTTGCTGGAAGTGGTGCGCACCATTGAAAGGCACTTAGGAAAACGAGCAAAGATCGAGTGGCAACCTTTTCAGCCCGGCGATGTGTATCAGACCTATGCGGATATTTCCAAAGCGCAGCGGCAGTTGGGGTATCGTCCAACGACAGATTTTGATACCGGCATCCAGCGGTTTTGCCAGTGGTATCAACAGGCGAAAGCACAATGGCTACCGTGGTTAGAAACAGTCCAGATGGAATCTGCGAAATAAATGATGGAGTAGCAAATGACGGACATTGAAATTGCTCGAAGTGTGACATTGCAGCCCATTGAGGATGTTGCAGCAACAATCGGTCTACGCAAGGATGATTTGCTGTTGTATGGTCCGTACAAAGCGAAGGTCACGATTGAGGTTGTCAATCGGCTGCTGGCGCAGAATCATCAGCGTGGGAAGTTGATTCTGGTAAGTGCGATGACGCCAACTCCGGCGGGAGAAGGGAAAACCACGGTGAGTATTGGACTTTCGCAGGCACTCAATCTCATCGGGAAAAAGGCGGTTGTGACGTTGCGCGAACCTTCGCTGGGTCCTGTGATGGGACGCAAAGGGGGAGCAACAGGCGGGGGATATGCGCAGGTCTTGCCAATGGAAGACATCAACCTGCATTTCACCGGAGATTTTCACGCCATTACCGCTGCACACAATCTGCTGGCAGCAGCTATTGACAATCATCTGCATTTTGACAATTCGCTGCGCCTCTCGCCGATGGAAATTATGTGGCGACGGGTGGTTGATCTAAATGATCGGGCACTCCGTCACATTGTGACAGGATTGGGCGGAAAGAAGAACGGACCGACGCGAGAAAGCGGCTATGATATTACGGCTGCCTCTGAAATTATGGCGATTCTGTGTCTGTCGTTGTCGTACACGGAGTTGCGGGATCGCATCGAGAACATACTGGTTGGCTTTACCTACGATGGTGAGCCGGTGTTAGCTCGGGATCTTAACGTGGCTGGCGCTATGACTGCACTGCTCAAAGATGCTTTCCTGCCCAATCTGGTACAGACCATTGAACATACGCCGGCGTTTATCCACGGTGGTCCTTTTGCCAATATCGCGCAGGGAACAAACAGTATCGTCGCAACGAAACTGGCATTGCAGTTGGCGGACTACGTCGTAACGGAGGCAGGATTTGGTTTTGACCTGGGAGCGGAAAAATTTTTCGATATTGTCTGTCGTGTCGGAGGCTTCGTTCCTTCGGTCGTGGTACTGGTTGCAACGGTTCGAGCGCTGAAAATGCACGGAGGAGTAAAGCTGACGGATGTGCAGAAACCCAACGTTGAGGCTGTGTTTGCAGGGCGGGAAAATCTGGAGAAACACATTGAAAATATCCGGAAGTTTGGGGTGACGCCGATCGTTGCCATCAATCGATTTACGACGGATTCGCCTGAGGAGCTGGAAGCAGTGAAGCAGATTTGTGCTGATCAGCAGTGCGAAGCGTTTGTGGTGGATTTCTGGGCACAGGGTGGCAAAGGGGGGGCTGATCTGGCAGCTCGCGTGGTGGAAATTGTCGATGCTGTCACGCCGGAATATCGCCCCCTGTACTCGCTGGATCAACCAGTTGAAGAGAAAATTCTGACGGTGGCGCGAGAAATGTATGGTGCCGCTGCCGTGGACTATCGTCCGGAAGCGAAGCGGGCACTTCGGAGAATTTATGCGCTTGGCTATGATAAATTGCCAGTGTGTATTGCAAAAACACAGCAGTCGTTGTCGGATAATCCTAAGTTACTTGGACGCCCCAAGGACTTTCTGGTGACGGTGCGCGATATTGTGATTTCTGCTGGCGCTGGATTTTTAGTGCCGCTAACCGGTGATATTCTCCGAATGCCGGGATTGCCAAGAACGCCGGCGGCTGAGCGTATTACCATCGATGATCAGGGCAATATAACCGGGCTGTTCTAACCCATAAACACATTTTGAACAATTGAAAGGAAGTGCAATGCAGGTGAAACAGTGGTTTGTATTGATTTTGGCTTTTGTCTGTTGTTCCAGTTTTTCCAGCTTCGCAGGACCTCCGCTGGATACTTCGCCATTGTTCCCGAAGTTATCCAAAGGGGATACACTGGTGTATCAGGTGAAGCTGGATATGAGCATAGAAATGGAAGGCGCAATGGGGCAGCAGACAATGGATATGCCGATCGAGTATCAGGTTACCATCGCAGTGATAGAGCGCTATCGTCCTGATAGCCTGCGGATTATGGTTCGTTACGCTCATTTCAAACTGCCAGAGGAAATGAGTGCAATGATGTCGTCCAGTACCAATGCGACCGTTACGGCGCAGTATCTTGTTACGCCAAAGGATGTGCAATTAGTTGATACGGTAGAGGGGGCAGAGCAAAATCCAATCTTAGCGCAAATGTTGCGGACTGGCTCTTTGCTGGGACAGCAAATCTTTCCTCCATTTCCATCGGATCTCCTGGCGAAAGGCGAAGTGACCCACAAAGCCGGGAAACGATTTTTCCGTATGAATGCGGATTCAGTGTCGGGGATGGTGACGTGGAAAGTGTTGAAGAAGACAGCCGATGAGGTGCTCATTCAGTTTAAGGCGGAGGAGTTAACGATCAAAGGGGATCAAAATCAGCACGGAATGCAGATGCATATGGAGGGAACGGTATCAGCGGAGCAAACGTACACGGTGCGATTGCCGGAAGCAGTTGTGGAGCGCGTGCAGGGAAGCAGCACGGTGGATATGGACATCAGTGTGGAAGGGCAAATGCAGATGGCATCGACGGTGTATAACGAAACGCGGGTGAATATTCAGTTACTGCGGTATCAGAAGGCGAAATAACGTTGCAAAGAACGCCGCAACATTCGTTTGCTGCCGTTGATCGATGGGCAGGAATAAGGGGTGAGCGAAAAGCGAAGATGCAGCAGGAAGATCGGGAAGGCAGGCGATGGCATCGAAAGCAGCAGCAGATTGGAGCGTGGGGAGAGCAGTATGCTGCCCGGTATTTGCAGGAGCAGGGGTATGAAATCATCGAGCGGAACTATCGCTATGGGAGATCTGGCGAGATTGATATTGTTGCCAGAGATGGCGATACCTTGGTGTTCGTGGAAGTAAAAACGCGTCGCAGCCACCGGTTTGGCCTTCCGGAAGAAGCGGTAACGCTGGCTAAACAAAACCAATTGCGTAAATTAGCAGTTGCGTTTTTGACAGAATATGGCATTGAGGACGCTCCGTGTCGGTTCGATGTGATTAGCATTGACATACACGAGGGGCAGGTGCAGCTTCGACACTTACCAGATGCGTTTTAGAACGAAGTGGCAGTAACGGCGCACAAAAGGATATGGCACAATACCTTGTGAAGCGGATAGCATTGTTTGTGTTGACGCTCTTTTTGATTACCATCTTGACATTTGCCATTAGCCGAATGGCGCCGGGAGATCCTGCCCAACTGAAAGTTGGCATTGGGGCAGAAGGAAGCCTGGCAGGAAGCAGGGAGCTTAATGAGAAAATGATCGAAATGATTCGCAAGCAGTGGCATCTGGATGAACCACTGTGGAAGCAGTACTGGCTGTGGCTCCAGGATTTAGCATCCCTGCAATTTGGCAAATCTTTTCAGGATAACCGCCCGGTTGTGGATAAAATTCTGGAGCGGGTGCCGGTAACGCTGAGTATGAATGTGCTGTCCGTCATCATTGCCTACCTGATCGCTATTCCTCTGGGCATTTATTCAGCAACGCATCCGAATACGCTCTGGGATCGAGTTTCGACCTTTGTTCTCTTTGCACTGTATTCGCTGCCAACCTTCTGGGTCGGGACAATGGCGATCACGTTTTTATGCAATCCGGAGTTTCTGGCGATTTTTCCGACTGGTGGGTTGCGCTCTATCAATTTTAGCGAGCAGTGGTCCCTGCTACGGAAAATTCTGGATTACGCCTGGCATTTAACGCTGCCAATGCTGGTCTATACGTACGGCAGCTTTGCCTTTATTTCCCGACAGATGCGGAGTGCGATGCTGGAAACAATTCGGCAGGACTATATCCGCACCGCCTATGCAAAGGGACTGGATAGCCGAACCGTCATTTACAAACACGCACTGCGGAATTCGCTGATCCCGATCATTACGCTGCTGGCGGGTGTTTTCCCGATGTTGGTCGGCGGCAGTGTGATTATCGAGACTATCTTTAGCATTCCCGGAATGGGAGAGTTATCCTTTCGAGCGCTGGTTGCGCGTGACTATCCAGTGATTATGGCAGTGTTTACCATTTCTGCTTTCCTGACGTTGTTTGGCATCCTGGTTGCCGATATTCTGTATTCCATTGTTGATCCCCGGATTGCTTTTGGAAAGAAAACAGCGTAACGGCGATGAGTGTACAGGAGCAGCAAACAACGCAGCAGCAAACCGAATCGGCAGAAAATTACTGGCAATACGTGGTTCGACAATTTAAAAAGAATGTGTTTGCTGTAGGCTCTGTGTATATCGTGGTTGCGCTGGGGCTGATCGCCATATTTGCTGATTTTCTGGCAAATGATAAGCCGATCGTGGCGTCGTACAAAGGGACGATTATCTTCCCGATTCTGAAGGAATATCTGGTAGATTTAGGACTGGCACGGTGGGAAAAAGATTTTGTGCTGGCAAATTGGAAAGAGTTGCCGTATGATTGGAGCATTTTTCCACCCGTTCCCTACCATCCGAACACACCGGATAAGACACTGTTCAGTCTCAAGGATCGGGCGCCGTCGTCGAAACACTGGCTGGGTACCGATGACATCGGGCGCGACGTGCTGGCAGGGTTGATTCACGGATCGCGGTATGCTCTTTCCATTGGCTTTGTTGCAATGGGTATTGCCCTGGCGATAGGAATTTTGCTGGGAGCATTAGCGGGCTTTTATGGTGGGTGGGTGGATATTGTCATTTCCCGATTGATCGAGTTGTTTATGACGTTGCCGACCTTCTTTTTAATCATCACCGTTGTGGCAATGGTGCAGGAAGGAAGTTTGTGGCTGGTGATGGCGTTGATTGGCTTGACAGGATGGACCAGTATTGCCCGCTTTACCCGTGGCGAAGTGTTGAGAGTACGGAATCTGGATTTTGTGACCGCCGCCACAGCGCTGGGCTATTCGCCAGCACGCATCATTTTTCGACACGTTCTGCCCAATGCGCTTGCGCCTGTGCTGGTGACGGCTGCTTTCGGAATTGCCAGTGCAGTGCTGATTGAGTCTGCTTTGAGTTTCCTGGGATTTGGCGTGCCACCGACGGTGGTGACGTGGGGCTCGTTGCTGTCGCGCTCGCGAGTGAATATTTCTGCCTGGTGGCTTGCCGTCTTTCCCGGTTTGATGATTTTTATTACCGTTGCAGCGTACAATTTAATCGGAGATGCTTTGCGAGATGCGACTGATCCGCGACTTCGGACGTAAGCAGACACTGCGCCGATGGTGGTGGCTGGCACTGCTTCTGTGCATAACACCGCTGTATGGGCAAGGGGCCCCATCGGCAGATAGTGTGCTGCGTATTACACGTATTACGGCGATCAAGATCAACGGTCGGGAAGTGCCACCAGACAAATGGGATAACCTGTTGATCGCACCGAATGATTCTATCGCTTTTTACTATGGGTGTGAAGTCATTGGTGATACCAGTCGTGATCCGCTGCTCTTTCGAGGGATCCTCCGAGCTTCTGATGGTGCTGAACGGGTTGATGCTTACCGCTCTACCGCACGAATCTATACCAATTTGCCTGACGGCGAGTACACGTTCATTGTCCAGGCATTTTCGCCGATCGAGCAATGGGAAGCAACGCCAGCGGTGGTTCGCTTCCGGGTTGATAATGCGCTGGCGAAGGTGGAAGGGACGCTTTTGTCGTTACCCAGGGAAACTCGCAAACCGGAGCACAGTGCTCAGAAAGCGGAGGAAGCGGTACAAGGTAGAACCTCAGCATCGTTGTGGATTCCGATCATTGTAGGAATTGGTGTTTTGCTCTTAGCCATTGCTGGCGTCCAGTTTGCCCGCGGGCAGAAGCGGAATCGTCAGCGTCTTCTCAAAACCCGACAATTGCAGCAACAAAGGAATAGAAGTATGGTGGAACATCTGAAGCACGATCTGGAAAAACTTCTCAAGGAAAATGCAGCGCTCAAGGCGCAGTTGGAATATTTGCAGCAGCAAATTGATGCGTTGCAGAAGCGAACCCAGGAATTGGAAAGTGTAAACAAAGAGCTGGAGCAACAGAAAGAGAAAGTTTTAGAACATGCCCGGCGCCTGGAGGAACTTCAGAAAGAGAAAGAAGAATTGCTGGCAATGCTGGTACACGACATCAAGAACCCAGCGGCGCTGATTAAAGGGTTGGTCGAACTGCTTCGCTCTTATGATCTGACGGCGCAGGAGCAGCAGGAAATTATGGAGGACATTATTGCAACTTCTACCCGTCTCTTTCAAATTGCACAGGAGGTTTCGCGAGTGCTGGCACTGGAGGCATCGAGTTTAGAGCTCAACATTACGCCCTACCAGATTGCGGAAGTAATTCGAACAGTTGCTCGACGCAATGGGGTAGCAGCGAAGGAGAAGAAGATCACAGTATTGCTGGAATTGCCCGACGACCTTCCAGAGGTGGAAATGGATATTCCCAAGATCGAGGAGGTGCTGGATAACCTGATTAACAATGCGATCAAGTATTCACCACAGGATACAACAGTGCGGGTCCGGGCGTATGTGAAAGATGATCGGGTAGTTGTAGAGGTACAGGACGAAGGGGTAGGGTTGACGGAAGAGGATTTGAAAAAAGCCTTTCAGCGAGGTGTTCGACTCAGTGCGCAGCCAACGGGTGGTGAGGTTAGCACCGGATTGGGACTGTGGATTGTCAAACGAATTGTCGAGGCACACAAAGGACGGGTATGGGTCAAAAGCAAATTGGGTGTTGGCTCGACCTTTGCTTTTGAATTACCGATCAAACAACCGCATAGTGCTGAGCAGTCAGAAGAAACACAACAGGAAGTTTCGCAGCCCTCCTCGTCTGCGGATGAATCCTGAGCGGTGGGACGAACGATTTGCGACACCGGAGTTCTGGTATGGTACCAGGCCCAATGACTTTGTAGCTCAAAGCCTTCCCTATCTGGAAGGATGCACGACCGTTGTAGAACTGGGCGCCGGGGAAGGGCGCAATGCGGTGTTTTTAGCAGAGCAGGGGTTGAGAGTTACAGCGGTTGATTATTCAAAACAGGGGCTGCAAAAAGTACAGCGATTAGCGGAGCAACGGGGCGTATCGGTAGAAACAATCTTCGCAGATGTGTTGAACTGGCAGCCAGACCGCCAGTGGGATGCGGTCGTGATGACGTTTCTGCACCTGCCACCGTTGGATCGATCGAAACTCTTTGCGCTGGTACAACACATCCTGGTGCCCGGTGGTTATGTCATTGCCGAATGGTTCCGACCAGAACAGCGAACCCAGGGATTTACCAGTGGCGGTCCGCCAACACCCGAATTGATGGTCACTGCATCTGAGTTACAACAGCATTTTCCGCAAACTGGCATTCTGCATCTGGCAACACCCGTTCGGCAGTTAGATGAAGGTCCGGGACATCAGGGGTTGGGAGCAACTGTCCAGTTGATCTGGCGGAAAAGTGCAGCGTAAGGCACATTGCCACGTCCTCTCCATTTCTGGTTGTTCACGATGGATCCAGGGAGCAAGTCCTCGCAGCATCTCATAAGCTCTACTATCCATCTCTGATTGTTCACGGTGGATCTGACAAACAAGCGGAAAGTAGAGAACAGCTCAGCAGCATTGGTGCAGAGCGCTCGCTGGAAGTAACAGTTGTGAACCGATTGCTATCTTTTGCTGTCTCTGTATGCTGCGGAGTCTTCTTTGGTATTCTTTGCTGTCGTATGCAGCGAAAGCATTCGCTGTGGCGGAGGAGCGACACTGATTGTTTTCTCCACTGCTCCATAGATTCTGCTTCAGCAGTGTCCCGGTGTAGCGAAAAACGCGTTATTTCCAGCCGGTGTTCTATATTTGCGGATTCTTTTGTGCAATCTGGTGGAAGGGAATGGTGATGATCCCCGTACGGGTTTTTACAGTAACACCAGTTCTCCCGGATCCTTTGAAACCATTGGAGGAGTTAGCCTACAATTACTGGTGGAGCTGGGATGCGGATGGGCGCGAGGTGTTTTCGCAGATTGATAAACAGCTCTGGGACGAGGTACACCATAATCCCGTCCTGCTTTTGTATCGTGTGCCGCAGGAGCGGTGGGAAGAGTTAGCAAAGCGGATGGATTTTGTGAACTATGTTCAGTATGTGCACAGCAAATTCCGGCAGTATATGGAGCGGGAAACCTGGTATGACCGCCAGGGATATCCGAAGGATTTGCTGATTGCTTATTTCTGCGCCGAATATGGCATACACGAAAGTTTTCCCAATTATTCGGGAGGCTTGGGCGTGCTGGCAGCGGATCATTTAAAGACCGCCAGTGATCTGGGTATCCCTCTGGTCGGCGTTGGACTGCTGTATCAGCAGGGATATTTTAATCAGGTGCTGGCGCCGAACGGCTGGCAGAATGAAGAGTACTACGATAACGACTTTTCCGTGATGCCCCTTCGCCAGGTGCGCGGACCCGATGGTCAGCCAGTGAAGATTCAGGTCGCCTATCCTGAAGCAACCGTGTATGCCGAAATCTGGGAGGTTGCTGTGGGACGCGTAAAGTTGTATTTGCTCAGCACCAATTTGCCGGAAAACAAAATTCCGGAGTATCGCGATATTACTGACCAGTTGTACGGAGGGAACATCGAAACCCGGATTCAGCAGGAGATTATGCTGGGGATTGGAGGGTATCGGGCGTTGCGGGCGCTGGGTTTACAGCCGACCGTTTTGCACTTGAACGAAGGGCACGCTGCGTTTGCAGCACTGGAGCATGCCCGGACTTTGCAGCAGCAGTTTCACTGCTCTTTCGAGGTTGCGATGGAACTCTGCCGTTCCAATACCGTTTTTACGACCCATACTCCGGTTCCTGCGGGGCACGACCGGTTCAGTCCGGAGCTGGTGGATAAATACTTTGCAGCGTATTATCAAGAGCTGGGATTGGATCAAAAGCATTTTCTGGCGCTGGGACGCGAGGAAGAGCAAGATCCTTCGGAAGATTTCTGTATGACCGTCTTAGCCCTGAAAATGGCTGGCTGGAAAAATGGCGTTAGCCAGTTGCATAGCGAAATTGCCCGCAAGATGTGGCACCATCTGTGGAAGGATTTCCCGCTGGATGAAGTGCCTATCGATTATGTGCGCAATGGTGTGCATACCCTGAGCTGGGTCTCGCGCGAGATGGCATCGCTGTTTGATCGCTACCTGACCCCTCGCTGGCGGGAAGAACCGTGGGAACAGGAAGCGTGGCAGAATGTGTTTTTAATCCCTTCGGAAGAGCTGTGGCGGGTGCACGAACGGCGACGGGAGCGACTGATCCTGTTTGCCCGACGGAAGCTGCGACAGATGCTGGAGCGACGATCCGTGCCGGCGGAGCAATTGAATCAGATTGCGGCGTATTTGCACCCAGATGTGCTCACCATTGGATTTGCCCGCCGCTTTGCAACCTACAAGCGACCGACATTGTTGTTTCAGGATATGGAACGGTTGAAAAAGTTGCTGACCAATCCGGAACGCCCGGTGCAAATCCTGCTCGCTGGAAAAGCCCATCCTCACGATGTTCCTGCCAAGGAGATGATTCGGGAAATTGTGCAAAAGGTCAAGCAATATGGATTGGAGCGGTATGTTGTTTTTCTGGAAAATTACGACATCGAAATTGCCCGACTGCTGGTCAAAGGATGCGATGTCTGGCTCAATACACCGCGTCGTCCCCTGGAAGCCAGTGGGACCAGTGGGATGAAAGCGGTGCTGAACGGTGCCATCCACGTCAGCACGCTAGATGGCTGGTGGGATGAAGCGTATAATGGGGAAAATGGGTTTGCCATCGGACAGCGCCAGGAATTTGCATCGATTGAAGAGCAGGATTTCGCCGAGGGCGAAGCATTGTTTGATTTGCTGGAGCAGGAGGTGATCCCGATGTTTTATGATCGAGGACTGAGCCGCTATCCCGAAGGGTGGGTGGAGCGAATGAAAGTAGCGATCTACACCTTAGCGGCACCGTATTCTTCTGCTCAGATGCTCCATCAGTATTTACAGCGGAAATACCTGCCAGCATACCAGGAGTATAAAGTGCGCTCAGGGAACAATGCGGAACAGGCAAGGGCATACGTTGAATGGAAACGTCGGGTTATGGCGCACTGGAACGAAGTGCGAATTTTGAATGTTGTTATCGATGCGTCGGATACCATCCGGGTTGGACAGGAAATTACCGTCAGCGCTTACGTAGATCTGGGGGCTCTGTCACCGGATGATGTTCGGGTGGAGGCGTACTGTGGAAAAGTGGATAAACACGGTGCAATCGTGGCAGGGGAAGCGTCGTTACTGAAGGTCGAAGATAAAGCGGATTCTACCATTTATCTGTTCCGGGGACAGTATCAGTGTCGCTACAGTGGGATACAGGGGTGTACGGTTCGCATTGTACCTTCGCATCCCCGGATGATCACCATCGCCGATCTTTATCGGTGTATCTGGGCGTCCCAGTAAAGCTGCACGTGCCAGCGACCAAGAAAGTGGGATCGATCCCAGGCAAGTGTAGAGGGTTCCGGTCGGTAAGAGCGCAGAACGACGGTTCCGTTCCGGACTTCCCACGGACTTAAGTGTTCGGTGAAAATGCGGAAAGTGTCTAAGCCTGCTGCCACCGATGTGGGATTCAGCGAGGCGTGAGCAAGGGCAAGCCAGTGCAGAGTCAGCGTGCTTTCGTAAGCGGCGCTCAGCACCAGAGGGATATGGTGCTGGTGAGCAGTGGCGACAAGATGGCAAATTGTTGTGAGATCCCCGTATCGTGGGGGTTTGATGACCAGTGCGGCTAACCAATCGAGAGGTGATGCAGAGTGTGTTTTCAGCCACGAAGAAGTGAGCGTCTCATCCAGTGCAATGGGGATCCCGGTTTGATGGAATAACGCTGGATATTCTTCGCTGTCTGCGGTTGGATCTTCGACGTACTCAATGGGAAAGCCTCGGAGTGCGGTCAGTAGCCGTTTAGCTTGATCGAAAGACAGTCGTCGATTGGCGTCCAGCCGGAGCTGGACGTCAGGATACTGCTGATGAAACTGCTGGATCAACACAATTTCCTCATCAACGGGTAATCTGCCAATTTTCAACTTGACAGTGCTGTAAGGAGGTACGGAGGGCGACGGCTGGAGGGCGGCGCGAAGGTCTGTAATCAGCCCGTTAAGCGGCACTCTGATCGGTAAGCAATTGGGAAAATTCCATCCTCCTATCTCCGGAAAGAGCCACGACAGCGCCATTACAAAACCCCATTGAAGTGGAGGCGAAAGCTTGGATACGGTGATGCTTCCAGCGTCGCACAGTTGCACCAGAGCCCGTTCGAGCGTTGCTAAGGAGAGCTGGAAAGTTGCAGGATGGGGAGCGTACTCGCCATAACTGTACTGCTGTTCAGTTTCAAGGATAAAAAACAGCCCCTCTTTAACGGAATGCGCTTGCCCTATCAATGGAAGCTGATAACGGTAAAGCGCAATGTGACAATGCACAGGATTTTTCAGCATCAGGGGCAAGGATTACGCTGTGCTCTGTTCCTTTTGCGATGCTTCGTAAAGGAGGTAAGCCCGGATAAATTCGTCCAGATCCCCATCCATTACATTCTCTGCATCACTTCGCTTCACACCTGTTCGGTGATCATTGACCATTGTGTAAGGATGGAAGACGTAAGATCGAATTTGGCTTCCCCATTCGATTTTCTTCTTTGACTTTTCCAGCTCCTGTTTCTTTGCCAGCTCCTCTTCCCGCTTTTTCTGATAGAGCCGTGCCCGTAGCATTTTCATCGCCCGCTCCCGGTTCTGATACTGAGAGCGTTCATCCTGGCAGGTGACGACGATGCCGGTGGGAAGATGGCGGATGCGCACGGCGGTTTCAACTTTGTTGACGTGCTGTCCTCCTTTGCCACCAGCACGGAAGGTTTCGATTTCAATGTCTTCGGGACGGATTTCAATGTCGACATCTTCAGGTGCTTCGGGATAGACAAACACGGAAGCAAAGGAAGTGTGGCGTCGTGCGTTGGAGTCGAAGGGAGAAATACGCACCAGTCGATGGACTCCGTTTTCCGCTTTGAGCAAGCCGTAAGCATAGGGACCGGCAATGAGCACCGTTGCAGACTTAATACCTGCGACCTCGCCGGGCTGGCGATCCAGCAGTTCCACTTTGAATCCGTGCCGTTCTGCCCATCGGAGATACATCCGCAGGAGCATTTCTGCCCAATCCTGCGCTTCAGTGCCGCCAGCACCAGCATTGATAGTTAAAATTGCATTGCGTTCGTCGTCGGGATCGGTAAGAACGTTACGGAGTTCCAGATTTTCCAGTATGGTGGCTAAGTGACGGAGCTCTTCGTTGAGCTCTGCCTCATAGCTTTCTTCACCAGCTTCTTCTGCTAATTCGATCAGAGCACGGGTGTCTTCAACTTTCTGTCTTGCTTGCTGGAATTCTGCTAACCATTCTCGCAGCGCTGCTATGCGCTGCATCATTTTCTGCGCTTTTTCCGGTGTATCCCATAAGTCCGGTGCCTGGGAGGCTTGCTCTAATTGCTCGAGTTCCTTCGTCTTGCCCGGAATGTCAAAGATACCTCCATAATTTATGCAGTTGCTCTTCCAGTTGCTGCAATTTTTGCTTTTGTGCATCAAACATTGTTGTTTCCCTGTGTTTGTGGAACTTTCTGCCCCTATTGACTGTTATTTGTGTGTAGAAACAAACGGGAAAGCAGGCTGGTGGACGAATCCGGATAGCCGAAATTTTCCGGATTGTAGGTCGTCAAACAAAATACAATTGGCAGGTAGAGAAAGTTTCACAGGAAAATCGAGGTTCATCAATGGAAGGGAATTTTTCCAACAGAGTGCAGGAAGTGATTCGGTTGAGTCGTGAGGAGGCGGTTCGTCTGGGGCACGATTATATTGGCACGGAGCATTTTCTTCTGGGCATTATTCGGGAAGGCGCAGGATTAGCCGTTCGGATTCTTCGGAATCTGGGAGTGGATTTGTTTAAGCTCAAGAAAGCGATTGAAGACACCGTTCGCCCGGCAGGTGGTACAATGACCATCGGCAATATCCCGCTAACCAAGCAGGCAGAAAAGGTATTGAAGCTGACCTATCTGGAAGCAAAGCTCTACAAAGCGGATGTTATCGGAACGGAACATCTGTTGCTGTCTCTGTTACGGGATGATGAAAATATCGCAGCCCAGATTTTAGCACAGTTTTCGGTAACCTATGATGCGGTGCGCAACGAATTGGATAACATTTTGAGTGGCAAGCCTTCTTCGGGAACGGGGAAGACGCAACGGCGAACGCAGCATCGCCGAACCAGTCGGGAGCGCGTGAAAACTCCGGTTCTGGATAGCTTTAGCCGCGATCTGACGAAGCTGGCAATGGAGGGGAAATTGGATCCGGTTATTGGACGCGATAAGGAAATTGAGCGGGTAACACAGGTACTCTCTCGCCGCAAAAAGAACAATCCTGTCCTCATCGGAGAGCCGGGCGTTGGAAAGACGGCTATTGCTGAGGGCTTAGCAATGCGGATTGTTGAGCGCAAAGTTCCACGCGTACTCTTTGATAAACGGATTGTGGCGCTGGACTTAGCGGCTCTGGTTGCTGGTACGAAGTACCGGGGGCAGTTTGAAGAGCGGATGAAAGCGATTCTGAATGAGTTAGAAAAAGCAGATGACGTGATTCTGTTTATTGATGAGTTGCACACCATCGTTGGCGCTGGCGGTGCGTCAGGATCGCTGGATGCTTCCAATATTTTCAAACCGGCATTGGCGCGAGGAGAATTGCAATGCATTGGGGCAACAACACTGGATGAGTATCGCCAGTACATTGAAAAAGATGGGGCATTGGATCGGCGGTTTCAGAAAATTATGATTGATCCCCCAACGGCAGAGGAAACCATCGAAATTTTGATGCAGATTAAGGATCGCTACGAAGAACATCACCACGTGCGGTATACCGATGAAGCCATTCGCTCGTGCGTGACCCTGGCAGAGCGGTATATTACCGATCGGTTTTTGCCAGATAAAGCCATCGATGTGATGGATGAAACTGGCTCGCGGGTTCATTTAGCCAACATTGTTGTGCCCAAAGAAATCACCGATCTGGAAGAACAGATCGAGATGGTTCGGGAGCAGAAAAATCAGGTGGTCAAAGCACAGAACTTTGAAGAAGCAGCACGCCTGCGGGATTTAGAAAAACGGTTGCAGGCTGAGCTGGAAGAAGCAAAAGAGCGCTGGGAAGAGGAAGTGAAGGATATGGTCTTTGAAGTCACCGAAGAAGATGTGGCTGAGGTTGTTGCGTTGATGACGGGCATTCCGGTGCAGAAAGTGGCGCAGAGTGAAGGTGAACGATTGTTGAAGATGGCAGAAGAATTGAAAAAGGAGGTTGTGGGGCAGGATGAAGCTATTGAGAAACTTGCCAAAGCAATTCGGCGTTCCCGTGCTGGTTTGAAAGATCCCAAACGTCCGATTGGTGTCTTTCTCTTTCTGGGTCCAACGGGCGTGGGGAAAACAGAGCTGGCAAAGGCGCTGGCGCGATATATGTTCCACTCCGAAGATGCGCTCATCCGCATTGATATGAGCGAGTATATGGAGAAATTCTCCGTATCCCGCCTGATCGGCGCCCCACCGGGATATGTGGGGTATGAGGAAGGAGGACAGTTGACGGAAAAAGTTCGCCGCAAACCGTACAGCATCATCCTGTTTGACGAAATTGAGAAGGCGCATCCGGAAGTGTTCAATGTTCTCCTTCAGGTTTTCGACGATGGTATCCTTACCGATGGCTTAGGACGGCGAGTGGATTTCCGCAACACCATTATCATTATGACATCGAACGCCGGAACCAAGGATATTAAGCCCGGCGGGAAGATTGGATTTATGGCAGATGAAGCCAAAGGGCGCTTTGAACAGATGAAAAGTGCGATCCAGGAGGCGCTTCGACGCTTCTTTAATCCGGAATTTTTGAACCGGGTGGATGACATCATCTACTTCCGACACCTGGAGAAAGCAGACATTTACAAGATCATCGATATCCAGGTGCGCTACCTTCAGGAGCGGTTACGCAGTATGAACGTATCGCTGGAACTGTCACAGAGTGCGAAGGACTTCCTGGTTGAGCAGGGATACGATGAACAGTACGGCGCTCGCCCATTGAAGCGGGCAATCCAGCGGTATGTGGAAGATCCACTGGCTGAAGAGTTGCTCCTTAATGCAATTCCTGAAGGGGCAACAGTCGTGGCGGAATATGATCCGAATAAAAAACACCTGGTATTCCGCGTGCAGCAGCCTTCGGAAAAGTCGCAGGAAACGGGATCGATGTCGTATGGTGAGGCATCGAATCCCCATTCTCTGGAGGCAGAAGCGGATAGTGCAGATGCAGAGAACTGAGCTTTGAGTTTCGATGGAAAGTATTAAGGTCTGGTTTCTGGAACGGAGTGTACCGTTTCATAAGCTGTCCAGAGAAGAATTGCAGCAGTTGGACAGCCTGTCCAAGATGGCGGTGTATCGACAGGGGGAGCAGATTTTCTTCGAGAATGAACCAGCTTTGCACGTATATTTGCTGAAAAAAGGGAGGATTAAAGTCTCGCGCTATCTTCCGGATGGCAAAGAGATTGTTGTAGGGGTTATTGAGCCGGGGATGCTCTTTGGTGAGCTCAGCCTGGTCGACAGTCAGCATTATCATCGGGAGTCTGCTCAAGCGTTGAGCGATTCCCTGGTGTGCATTTTCCCTTTTCGGAATTTCTTGAATTTTCTGCACGAGCATCCGAAGGTGATGTTTGAAGTAACAAAGTGGCTGGGGGGGCGATTGCAACGGTATCAGCAGTGCATCTCCGATTTGCTTTTCAAAGACGCTCCACAACGCATTGCTTCATTACTGCTGCAATTGCTGGAACAATTACCGGAATACCAGCAGCGGAATGCGGCAGGACCGCCGTATGAGATTGCTCCATTTTTAGCCCAGAAAGATTTAGCAACATTATGCGGGGTGTCACGGCAGACGCTGAGCACGATTCTCAGTCAGTGGCAACGGGATGACATAGTCGAAGTGCGTCGTCGCGGACTGGTCGTGAAAGACGTAAAGGCGTTGCAAAAGTTAGCCGGTGAGCGGAAAACGTAACAGGTGCAAAGCGAAAGGTGGGAATGATCAAGTGATACAACGTTTGTGAACAATGAAAGAGCAGGAACGCATTGGGGCGCTGTTAGCCGCCTACATTGACGGGGAAGTGCTGGATGAGGAAGAAAAGCGGTTGATAGCGGAGTTGTCCCGTGCTAATCCCCAGTTCCAGCAGCAACTTCGCCAGGAGATGTTCGTGCATCAATGTTTACAGGAGTACCGGCAGCAATTTGCAGCGTATCGGCAAACAGCACCATTGCCGACTGCAATGGTGGCACACAGAGTGCGATTTGCATTTGTACAGCGATTGCTTCAGCTCCTGAAACGGTATCAAATTGCGGTTGTCACTGTATTGGTAGGGGTTGGCTTGTGGTACGTTGGGGTATGGAAAGCGTCAGGAAATGCAGACCTTTTTCACCCAGAAAGCAGCGTGGTGATCCGGGAACATCTGGTCAGTGGGCTGGAGACGCTATTAAATGGCAAAGTGAAGATGGATATTGAAGCAACCCACCCGGAGGAAGTGTTCCAGTGGCTGGAACGCCAGCACAGGGACTTTCCTCGGATAGCACCACCATTGCGGGCAACTTTGATTGGAGCAAAAAAGGTTGAGTTGATGGATCGTATGTTTTTGTGCTGGATATACCAGGCAGCCGGCACCAAAGTGCTTGTGTCCCAGTTCCCGGCTGAGATGGCTACTGAAGGATATGTGTATCTGGATCGTCCTATGCGCTACGTTCTCCAGCAGGGGAAACGATATGTGGAAAGTTTTCGGGACGGAAAACACTTGCTGGTCTGGCAGGATGGATCAGTGCTCTATGCAATGATCGCAGCGCTGGATAAAGCGACAATGATTCAGTTAGTGGCAAAGTAACAAAAGGAGTTGTGCAATGATGTCCAAACTTCGGATCGTGCTGATTGTAGGTGTTATTGCTGGTGCCCTTGGGTTTTTGCTGGCACAGAAAGCAGAATCTAAAAAGGATAGCAGCAAGGGTGCCGTTTACGAGCTGGTGGCAGTAAAAAAATCGAACAATCCCCGGAAGTTTGCAGATTTTGCGTGGCGAGAAAACGGAAAGCAGCGGTGGTTATCGGAAGTGCTCAAGGAAGGCAAGGTGGTGTTACTGAATTTCTGGGGGACGTGGTGTCCGCCGTGCCGTCGGGAACTGCCGGATATTGCAGAATTAGCACGGGAAATGCAA
>JALWUI010000045.1:20869-28181 GCA_027082775.1 Candidatus Kapaibacterium sp. | reverse complement strand
CTCCAGATGCTTCCCGCCGTATTCTGGACTGCTGCGCCGCGCCGGGAGGGAAAACGACGTTCCTGGCGGAATGGACGAAAGACGCTGCCTCGATCGTTGCGCTGGACCCCGATCCCCGGCGGGCAGCGCAGTTGCGGACGAACGTGGAGCGGCTGGGGCTTCGCAGTGTTGCGGTGCAAACGACCACGGTAGAAGCGCATCGTCCCGGCGAACGGTACGACCTCGTGCTGGCAGATGTTCCCTGCTCCGATCTGGGAACAATTCGGAAGCATCCGGACATCAAGTGGCGGAAAAGCGCGAAGCAGATTGCAACGCTGCAGCGCCAGCAACGGCCCATCCTTGCTGCCGCTGCTGCTTTGCTCAAGCCCGGCGGAGTGCTCATCTACAGCACGTGTACTCTGAGCGCTGCAGAAAACGAGGAGAACATTGCGTGGTTCCTCCGCCACTTTCCCGATTTCCATCTGGAACCTGCCGAGGCGTTCCTACCTTCGGAACTTTGCCGGGACGGGTATCTCAAAATACTTCCGCACCAATTCCCAACCGATGCCGCCTTCGCCGCCCGCCTTCGGAAAGCAGCATCGTAAGCAGCATTCGGGCAATCATCGCAAGAGCGCCGACCGGGAGCGCCGACTTCAGTCGGCAAAAAATGGAAACTGTATGCTGAGGTGTGCGTTCTCGGTCAATGGTAGCCCGATGGGCGACCAGCCGGTCGCCCCTACGGGTGGGATGTGGCATAGGTATGAACATCGCCGACTGGGAGCGCCGACTTTAGTCGGCAAAAATACAAAATGCACACTGAAGTGTGCGCTCCTTACTGGGAGCGCCGGCTTTAGCCGGCAAAAATATGCACCCTAAAGGGTGCGCTCCCAGTGAACCCTGAGGCGTGCGGCGCGATATGTAGGGGCGAAGCGATGCTTCGCCCGATGGGCGACCTGCCGGCGCCCCTACAGGGGTGTTGGGGAATAACGAGGAAATTGCACGCTGAAGCGTGCGCTCCCCGGCACGGCTGATGCATCTGCTCCCGGTGATAGCAGGATTGCTCCTCCTACCACACCACCACCCACCGGGTGGCGATGATGGAGCGATCGTCTCGAAGCTGGCACAGGTATGCGCCTGCTGCCGGGAGTGCGATGGCGAATTGCCGGGCTCCCTGAAAGGAGCGTTCGAACAGGAGACGTCCGTAAAGATCATAGACCTGCAACGTGGCAGATGGAGACTGGTGCTGCACCGCAATCTGCAACCGTTGTGGCTGCGTCCAGATTCGGAGTGGCGAGTCCAGTCGCCCCTCATCTTTGCGATTGACCGCAGGCAGGATTTCGATAATGCGATCATCTTCCGGCAGCGGAAACGGCGATTTCCCCCGTCCGTCCCGGTTGCTGGTCGCTATAAACACTCGCCCATCAGGAGAGATGCACAGATCGCGCAACCGACCGAATTGCTTAACGAAAAAATGCCTTTCCTGAACGATGGAATCGCCTGCTGCATTGAGCTTTAGCTGCACCAACCGCGCAGCTTTCAAGGTGACCAGCAGCAGCGAATGCTGCCACTCCAGAAATTTCGGACCGTTGTAGTAATCCAGACCACACACTGCCAGCGTCGGTGTCCACGCTGCCATTGGTTCGACTACCTGATGCTCCTGGCAGAACTGCTGTTCATCGGGATCGTCGCACCATCCCATCACGTTGGGCCAACCATAATTGCGACCTTTCAGAATCAGATTCACTTCGTCGTCGCTGGCAGGACCGTGATCGGAAAGGTAGATGCGGTCACCAACGACGACCAATCCCTGAGAATTGCGCAATCCGTAGGCATAGATGGGACTATCGGGGAATGGATTATCCGCCGGGATCGTGCCATCCAGGCGAATGCGTAATATCTTACCATTCAGATTGTCCAACTGCTGCGATCGCTGCATCACGCCTGCATCGCCCATCGTAATGAGCAGGGTTCGATCGGGCAGAATCCACAGCCGCGCACCATCGTGAATCCGCCAGCCGTACAGGGAATCCAGCAATGTTGCCTGGTATCGGAGCGAATCGCCCGTGTACTCGTACACCGCCACTTTATTCCACAAATTGCCATCCTGCGTGCGGTAGGTGTAGACCAGATAAACAAAGGGAGAATCTGCAAAGTTCGGATGCAATGCCATTCCCATCAACCCACTTTCGGTCACCTCCGCAACTTCATCGATCTCCGCAAGCACCTGCTGCTCACCGGTTTCCGGATTCACCCGCGACACCCGTCCCCATCGCTCCGTGACCCAGATCCAGTTATCCGGTCCCCAGAGAATCTCCCAGGGGGTGTCCAGATTGGTCACAACGGTGCGGAACATATATTGCTGTCCGAAAAGTCCAACGCTGCTGAAGATCAGGATCGGCACAATGGTACACAGACAACCGATGCCGGACAGCCAGCGGAAGCTTTGCGTCTTACGAGTCATTGCGTTTCCTTTCGCCTGTTGCACTGCTCTCCGGTATTCTCAGGACAATTTTTCCAGCGTGCAGATTACGCCGCATCCGATCGTGTGCTGCTTCAGCGTCCCGAATATCAAAGACCGAGTCAATGACCGGCACAATGCGGCGATTTTCCACCAGATGCCAGAGACGGGAACGAATAAAACGGCATAGGCGAATTTTTTCCCTCAACGGGCGATTCCGCAACGTGGAACCAACGATCCGGAGGTTTTTCAACAGCACCTGATCCAGTCGAATTTCCGCCGTACGTCCTCCCAGCAACCCAATGAGCACCAATCGTCCGCGATAATTCAGCAATTCCAGGTGCTGTGGCAAAAAGGCAGCACCGACGGTATCCAGAACGATATCCAGTTTGCCAACCGCCTGCTGGATTTGATCCCTCCACGAACTGGATTGGTAATCCACTGCCAGTTGCGCTCCCAGTTGTTCACACAACCGGCGTTTTGCTGCCGTCCCTGCCGTTGCAACGGGAATTGCCCCCAGTTGGCGAACCAATTGAATGGCGATCGTTCCCACGCCTCCAGCGCCAGAATGAATCAGCACCTTCTCTCCACGGCGCATCTTCGCTTCTTTGACCAGATTCACCGTCGCCGTGCACAGGGCTTCGGGCAATGCTGCCGCTTCTTCCATGCTCCACCCATTGGGAATGGGGAAGAGAAGCTGATGGTGCACCGTCACAAATTCAGCGTAGCCACCGCCGGGCAGCAGGGCACACACTGCATCGCCAACGTGCCAGTCGCGCACTTTCGACCCAACGTCGACGATGGTTCCAGCGCATTCCAGTCCCAGAATATCGGTCACGCCGGGTGGCGGCGGATAGAGCCCTTTCCGCTGGAGCAGATCCGCGCGGTTGAGCGCGGTGGCACGAACCCGGATTTTCACCTCCGCTGATCCCACTGACGGTTCGGGCACATCCATCCACCGCAACGATCCATCCGGCTGCACCACGATTGCTTTCATTTAGCCACCTGCTGTTGTCGATACCGTCGATACGCCCGCACGGCTCGCCGATGCTCAGCATATGTTTCAGAAAAAATGTGTTTGCCACTCCCATCGGGAGCAACGACAAAGTAGAGATACTGGTGGCGTTCCGGATGGAGCGCTGCCCACAAAGCGCCGAAGCCAGGTGAGTTAATCGGTCCGGGCGGTAAGCCCGGTCGCTGGTACGTATTGTACGGATGATCGATCTGCAAATCGCGATAGGTCAGTCGCCGCTTTTTGCCAATGGCATACTGCACTGTGGGATCCGCCTGCAATGGCATTCCCAGGCGCAGGCGGTTGTAAAAAACGCCGCTGATCCGCCGTCGCTCTGAGGTATCCTGCGCCTCCGCTTCGATGATCGAGGCTAAGGTAACAACTTCGTGGTGTGATAGTCCCCGGCGCTGCGCAGCAGAATCGAAATATCGCTTCCACACTGCAAAATGCTGCCGCAGCAGCCGGTCAACCATCTGCGCCTCGGTGATGTCTTCATACACGTTGTACGTTTCCGGGTAGAGATACCCTTCCACCGTCGAGGCAGGAATCTTCCAGGCTGCGCAGAGCGAGTCGGAGGTCATCAACTGATACAACCGGACAGAATCCAGCCCCAACTGGCGCTGCAGCAGCCCGGCAATTTCCCACACTGTCTTCCCTTCAGGAATGGTGACGTTGCGGGTTTTTGCTTTTGGACTACGCAGTAATTGGCGCAAAATCGTATATTGCGTTTGCGTTCCAGTAAAAACGTGGGAGCCAGCATAAATGGGTTTCTCTGTCAGTAGCATCAAGAGTCGGAGACCCCACAACGCCAGCACTGGATCAGCGATCAGGCGGTGTTGGACGAGTACGTCGATGGCATCGACTGCGGATGCCCCTTTCGGAATACGGAGTTCAACGGCTTCTGACGCAGCAGGCAGGATAACAGGCATCCAGAACAGGCGGTATGCCCACCATCCCGCCAGTCCCACAGCAACCAGTATGATCAGTGCCGGAATTTTCCGCATCCCTGCTTCTTCCATCCCTTCTGGCAGTAACTGGTGCAAACGATTCGTCATCTTTGCCATTGTGCTGCTACCCCCGGTGCTCTGGTCGCAATACGGCGAACGATTTGACCAATTTCGACAGCGGATGGCGGTATGGGTTGAGGACTCAACGTTTCAGTATTGGGGAACAGGAGAAACGTTTTTCATTAACCGATCCGGCGATACGCTTTCACATCTGTTCTATCACCTGTACTTCAACGCCTTTCAGCCGGGCAGTGCGATGCACCGCCGGGCGCAGGCAATTCATTCCCGGATCGCCGATCGCATCAACCAGCTTGCGCCGGAAGAATACGGGCGACTGGAAATGCACGATGTACAGGTCAACGGACAGCCAGCATCGGTGCACCGGTTCGGCACCATTGCACGCATCGACCTTGCCAAGCCCATTCAGCCGGGTGATACGGTTCAGGTTGCTTTTCACTTTCGGGGGCAAATTCCCCGACTGGTGCGGCGCGCAGGGCGGGATAACGCTCAGGGGATTCGATTTTCAATGGCGCAGTGGTATCCGAAGCTGTGTCAGTACGATCAGCACGGCTGGCAGAACAATCAGTACATTGGCAGGGAGTTCTACGGCATCTGGGGAACATACGATGTCACGCTCTATTTACCGGCGCGATACACCGTTGGTGCTACCGGTGTTCTGCAGAATCCGGAAGAGGTAGGCTATGGGTATCAGTTCCGCAAAGATACGCTCATCCTGTTTCCCCAACCCATCCACCGTGACAGCATCACCCGCTGGCACTTTATTGCTTCCCCGGTTCACGACTTTGCGTGGGTTGCGGACGATGCGTATGCGCACCAGATCGTCCATCTGGACACGCTAACGATCCACATTCTCTTCAAGCGATCTTTGCGCCACGCCTGGGCTCCGGTCGCTGACTGGATTCGCCGAACCCTTCAATTCTTCGGCGAACGCTACACTCCCTATCCGTACGCAACTTTTACGTGCGCTCAGGCGGGCGACGGAGGAATGGAATACCCGCAACTGATTATGATCACCCACCGGAATCGCCGATCGCTGCTGGGCGTGATCGTTCACGAAGTTGGACACCAGTGGTTCTATGGACTGGTTGCCAACAATGAAACGAAACATGCGTGGATGGACGAAGGTTTTACCACGTTCATCACGGCAAAGGCTTTGCATCAGGCTTTTCGATCGGAATGGGAAACGCCGCGGTCGTGGCTGGAACGGTGGCTCATTCCGGAGCGCCCGCCGGGCATTGCGCTGAATCTTCCCCACTGGCGCGTTGTGGAAAGTGGTTTTGAAGAACCGCTGACCACGCCGCACGATCGATTCCGCGATTGGTTTACCGCCCGGCAGGTGTATAGCAAGGGGGCGGCAATGCTTCGGCAACTGGAATACAGCTTTGGCAGCCGGGCGGTGGATTCGCTTCTCCACCAGTACGTGCAGCGGTGGCGATTCCGCCATCCGTATCCGGCAGATTTTGAGAAAACGTGCGAAGATGTTTTTCAACAGCGGCTGGATGCCTTCTTCGATACCTTCATTGGCGACACCGAAGTGCCGAATTACGGGTTTGTCTCCATCAGCGATTCCGTTGACCAGCAAGGGCAATGGCACACAACAGTGCGATTGGCAAAGGAAAATCGAGCGCACGTGCCACTGCGACTGCTGGCTCGTACAGCGGATGGTCATCAAACCAGTTTTTCGATTCCGATGGACATTCCGTATCGATCGCGCCCGAACCAGCTTCCACCGTGGTTCTGGACTGATCCAGAGTACACAGCACACCTGACGACGAATGCCCGGATCACATCGATTACGTTCGACACAACTGGAAAGTTGATCGACCGTTTTGCAGGCGACAATGTCATCCGAAACCGGTGGTGGCTACCCGCTATAGCGCCCATCCGGGTAGGACTGTACACGAATTTCTGGGCAGCGCAACCGCTTCAGTTTTATGGAATTTCACTCCGACCGACCGTCTGGTATCTTTCAGAGTCGGGGTGGCAGGTGGGGCTGCGTGCTGACGGTCTGATCGATTTCGATCGCTACCGCACCGTCGCAGGCGTTTACTACAATCTGGGCAATCGGTCGTGGAACTGGCAACTCCGCTTCTCTCATCCGCTGTCTCTTCTCCACCCATCTGGACGGATCCATCTGGCAGCCGCCAATATGGATGGGGTGCATCTGGGACAGTTGCTGGTATCCGGGACGGTACGCCCGCAGCACTACACGCATCCTGTGCAGATTCAGTACGGCGGTGGTGTGGAATTCTGGCACTTTTTGCCCTCTGCAGCACTCCGGTCAGCATTGCTTCCACTGGACCAATGGCTCTACCGGCTGACCGGCGCGCTCCGGGTAGCAACCGCCCGGTGGAATCTGTGGCTGGAGATTGCTGGTGACATTACGGAACGCCTGCCCCCGCTGCCTCGATGGGACGCAGGTGTTCGGTTGACCGGCGTTTACCAGCAGCGATTTCCTATCGGCGCGCCTCAACTGACGATAACAGCCGCTGCTTCCGGAAACATTGGTAACGTTCACGAGTGGGATCGACTCCAGCCGGGAGTGGCTTCCCCGATCCAGCGATTTCGCAATCCCGTTTACCGCTTTTTCTCCTTTCTGGAAGACCGCTCTTCGCCCGCCATTTTCCTGCCAGCCGCTTTGCGGTTAGCTCCGGACTTTCCACCGATCACGGTGCAGCATTTCGCCGGCATCTCACTGAGTGTCGAGGAATTCGCTCCACTGCGATCCCTTGCCTCCCTGCTATCGGCTTTCACCTTTGAGCCATACGGAACACTCCTGAGCTGGAATGCTGACCAGCGTCTCAGCGGGCGGTGGCACCGGGCAGCCGAAATCGG
>JALWUI010000045.1:0-20859 GCA_027082775.1 Candidatus Kapaibacterium sp. | reverse complement strand
TCGGTATTGACTGGCGACTCCACCTGCCACGGCTGTTCCGCTGGCTGCCGATGCTGTTGCCACCGGACGTCGGCAGGATTGAGGTGCGGTGGCGGATGTCCCTGCTTCAGTGGGATGGCAATACGCTCCGATGGATTGACCCGACGGCGAATCCTGCAATTGGTATCAGCCGCTGGTCGTTGGAGCTTGCAACTTTGTGGCAATTGTAGAAAGGATGCGATGGAATGCGGCAATGGTGGATCTACGGAATAGCTGTGTTGTGCATCGTGACGGGTGTCAGAGCGCAGTTTTCCAATTTTCTGTTTATGGCAGAACCTCCAGCAATCGGCACACTCCGACTGCGGCTGAGCGGATTTTACACTTCTGCCAACGCCTTCTATAACGCCGACGGACAGTTGATCTCGGTGCTCCGACTCAATGCGGACACGCTGGGGTATCAGGAACGGTGGCGACTGGAGTATCAGCAATGGGGAACAGATATAGAAGCAGAATTTCGCCCGTGGCAGTTGAGTAGCGTCACGATCGGCGTGCGCCTGGAACAATTTCGCCACGTCACAACGCACACCCGGCTTTACGAAGGAGGTCTCCGGTATCGATTCGACTCCGTTTACACCACCGTCCGTTTTCCAACTCTGTATGGTGGCATCCGCCTGTTTTTACGGAAACGTGCACAGAGCCAGTTTGCGTTGCAGCCGCAGATTGTGCTCCGCCCGCCGATGTTCACCGATGATCCTGTTTTATTCCGGGCGCCGAAAGTCGAAGTCCATCTTACGGCGGAAGGAAGTACAGCCATTCACAATGGGCGACTCCATTTCCGGGTGGGGTACCAGTGGCGATCATCGCCGTATAATGACGTGCTGGCGTTGACCACCAGCTACCGCCTTCCCATTGTTCGTTCCACCCGACTGCATCTCTTTGCTCGCAGCATTCTCAGTTTGCTGACGCCTCAGGAAGATTTCCCAACGACGCAGCAGCCGGTGCGCGAGCAATGGATCGACGGCGGGATGGCCTTCCACGTGTTTGTTTCCGAACAAATCTTTGCAGAAGCGGGTTTCAGCGTGCTTCTGTGGGGGAAAAATGTGTGGAATCGAAACATCATCTGGGGAGCGATCGGGTTGTTCCTTCCCGATATCCTCGCTTCGTCTCCATAGATCAACGTTGGAGTACAGAGCGTAACAGTTGCGATCCTGCGGTGTTGGTTACAGGAAAAGGCGACAGGTCAGGGAATGGATAGAGCAGACGGTACACGGCAGCGACGCTGGCTTCTCGGTTTACTCATTTTCGGATTGCCGCTGCTGCTTCGGGCACAGCCAGAAGCGCAGGATGTTTTCGCCAGTTTTCAGCCAGCCAGTGCCGTCACGCAGAGCCGCGGTATTTACAGCCTGTGGAGCAATCCGGGTAACCTGGCGTTACAGCCACCAGTGGATACCCTCCGCATCCCTTCGCCGCTGCTGCCGGCGGAAACGGAAATCGTTCCGTTTCTGGAACTGTCATTGCTGCAACCCTCTGCTGCCGTCTTTTCCTCTGCGCTCGACCGTTCGGAGCTGTTGAATATGCTGGTGGCAAAAATTTCGACACCGCTGACAACAGCAGAAAAGCAGCGGCTGGTGCAGGCGTTTGTGAACAATGGGCTGGCACTTTCCACCCAGATGGTCTATGGTGCCGGATGGCTGCGCCTGGCTCCTCATACTGCTATCGGCATAGCGGTGCGGGAGCGGATCAGCGCATACCTCCGCTTTAATCGCTTCGTCTCGGAACTCAGTTTCTACGGTCGCTTCCATCCGTATTTTGATTCCATCGCCGTTATCGATGGAGATACCGTGGGCTTTTCAACCCGTCCCCATCGCTTCTCAGAATTGTTCGCAGGTACCATTCTGGACTTTGTGTGGTTTCGGGAATACACCGCTGGCTGGGGAACCATCGTTCTGGACGATCCAGCTTTCCGCCTGAGCTGGGGAATGAATCTGAAGTATGTGCAGGGATATGCGTATCTGGAAGGCAGGGTTACTCAGCAGCAGCTTCGGGCGTTTTCAGCAATCAATCCTGCTTTTGGCATCGACTATGGCAAAGCAGTTTCCCCCTCGCTTCTGGACACCAATGCCCTGGTCCCTATCGGCTGGGGACTCGGTGCCGATGCTGGTATTCAATTCCAGTTTCCCCGCCTGGCACTCGGCATTACCGTCCTGGACATTGGGTTTCTCAACTGGGAAGGCAATTTATTCACAGCAGAAGACACTGTCCTCAATGGCCTAAGTTCATCGGGATTCCGCACGCTTAACCTTCTGGAAGAAATTCCCAAAATCACGGGAAAGGGAAATTTTTTCAAATGGCACGGGCTGTGGCGGCTGCGCTCCTGGCTGCCCACGCGCCTGTATATCGGTGCCACCTTTGCCCTGCCACCAGCGGTGCGCCGCTTCGGTTTCCCCTCTGCTTCCGTCACCCTTGGTGTGCCGCTGAACAAAGCGGTGGGAAATCTGCCACAACCGTTTTTATCCGCAGGCACCGTAATACCGCTGGACACCTGGATCTCCCTGTATCCTGCGCTGAGTCTGGGTGGTGCCCTGCCACGCCCCGTGCTATCGCTGTTTGCACACATAGAGCTGCTCAATGGATTGCTCAACCTGCGCCTGGGCACGGCGGATGTGCTGGCACTGGTACTTCGCGCAACGCCCGTATTGTCAGCAACAGCAGCAGTGGTGGATTTCCACCTTCCGAAGCTGTGGTGATCCGCATTCCGAAACTGTGGTGAGTTTCCTGTTCTCCTCAGCACAGCGTTAAAGAACTCTCGAAAAGCTGGTCTTGCCGGGTGCTGAGCGGTGCACTCCGTAAGCTGCACACCAATGATGCTTGCTCCAGCATACGATGGCTGAAACGGAGAACAATCAACGGCTGGAACGAACGTATGTCCGCTGCTTTTTTCGTACTTTTGCAACGCAGCTATGGGACGGAAGTTGAAAGGAGCAGGCGTGGACAATGGAAAAATTTGTTGTTGAAGGGGGCGTTCGGTTGCAGGGGCAGGTGCGGATTTCCGGCGCCAAAAATGCATCCTTAGCACTGATGCCGGCAACCCTGTTAGCACCGGGTACCTATCGGCTGGCCAACACACCGAATCTGCGAGATGTTCGCACAATGGCGCAACTGCTGGGCGAAATGGGCGTTGCCTGCCAGCTTCATCCGGACGGAACCTGCATCATCGACTCCCGAACCGTTACCAGTTTTGAAGCACCGTATGAGCAGGTCAAAAAAATGCGGGCATCGTTTTACGTTCTGGGTCCGCTGCTCGCCCGCTACGGCTACGCGCGGGTTTCCCTGCCCGGCGGCTGTGCCTGGGGTCCTCGGCCGGTGGATTTGCACCTGAAGGGATTGGAAAAACTGGGTGCTGATATTCGGCTGGAACGGGGATACGTTGTGGCAAAAGCCACGAAGTTGCGGGGAACGCATATCCACCTGGACGTTCCCAGCGTCGGTGCAACCGGCAACCTTTTGATGGCGGCAGTGCTGGCAGAAGGGACAACGGTGATCACGAACGCAGCAGTGGAGCCGGAAATTCAGTCGCTGGCGGAAATGTTAGTTGCAATGGGGGCACACATTGAAGGCATTGGAACACCGACACTGCGAATCGAGGGCGTTTCGGAGCTGCATCCAGCAGATGTAACGACCATTCCCGATCGTATTGAAGCAGGAACCTTTCTGGTTGCTGCTGCTATGACGCGTGGCACGGTGCAATTGGTGGACGTCGATCCATCGCTCCTGACCGCCGTACTGGCGAAGTTAGAGGAAGCCGGCTGCCAACTGGAGACAGGAACGGACACCATCACCATTACGATGGAGGATGCACCCAGACCAACCGATGTTACCACCGCTCCGTACCCCGGATTTCCAACGGATATGCAAGCCCAGTGGACAGCATTTATGACGCTGGCTCCGGGCACCTCCCGTATCACTGACACCATCTTCCACGATCGCTTCAAGCACGTACCGGAACTGGTTCGGCTGGGTGCGGACATTCAGGTTGTGGACAACACCGCTATTGTCAACGGGGGAACGCCGCTGATGGGTGCGAAAGTTATGTCAACCGATCTGCGTGCCAGCGCTGCATTGATCTTAGCTGCGCTGGTCGCAGAAAACACCAGTGAGATTCTCCGCATCTATCACATCGACCGCGGGTATGAGCGGATCGAGGAAAAATTACAGGCGTTAGGCGCTCGAATCCAGCGAGTTGCAACAGACGAATTCTGATGCGAAGCAGGCGGTCGAGCATACGGCGGCAGTGGTGGTGGTTCTGGACTCTGTCAGCATTCCTCTGCTGCTGTGCGATCACTACGAGTGCAACACCCTTACAGGATCAAACGCCGGAGCTCAAGCGCCGGCAGCAGGAACTACGGAAAACGCGTAAAATCATCCAGCGACTTCAGCGAAAACTCCAGACATTGCACCAGAAGGAACAACACCTGACAACGCAACTGGGATTGTATCAGAAACAGTTGCACTGTGTGGGGCAATACATCGAGCTGTTGCAGCAGGAAATGCAGCAGTTGCAGTGGGCGATCGCGGCAACGCATATGCGGTATGATACGCTACAACAGAAACTGGAGCACTTGCGCGCAGCTTTTCGAACCGTAATCCAGCGGCTCTATCGAGATCGCCCGCTGTCGGCAGAGGAATTCTTAGTGCTGCCGGAGCACCTACAGGCAGAGGCACGGGTACGGAAATACTCTCAGCAGTTATTAGCCCTGGCAAATCAGCAGGCAAAACGGATTCTGCAAATGCAGGATTCACTGGATTGTGTCGCGCTCCAGTTGGAACAGCAATGGCAGCGATGGTCGAAGCTGCTGGCAGAATACCAGCAACAGCAGCAGCACTATCAGCAAATGCAGGAAGTGACGCAGCAATTACTCCAGCAGGTGCGCCGGAACCGGTCACAGATCGCCCGGCAATTGGAGCAGCGAAAGCGGAGTGCTCGAATGCTGCAAACCATCATTGCGAAGTTGGAACAGGAGCAACGGAAGGTTTATAGTGGACGAAAGCGCAATACGCAACAATCCAATGCCATTCTTCGGTCGCTCCGGTGGCCCACCAAAAGTCGGCGGATCGTCCAGCCGTACGGCAGTTATCGCAATCCCCAAACTGGCGTTATTGTGGACAACATTGGCATTGGCATTGGGATGCCCCGCGGCTCTCCAGTCTATGCGGCTGCCGGTGGCGTTGTCTCCCTGGTTCACTGGCTGCCCGGCTATGGCACCGTGGTGATTATCGATCACGGAAGCGGAATTCGGACGGTGTATGCGAACCTGTCGAAAGCCTACGTGGTCGAAGGGCAGGTCGTGCGTCAGGGTGAAGAGATCGGTGAAAGTGGCAGCTCAGTGGATGGAGAATATCTGCACTTTGAAGTGTGGAACGGAACGCAAAGTATTGATCCCCGGAAGTTTCTTCGGTGAGAAAGGGCGTACGTATGGATAAAAAGACGCCAGAAAATGGGCACGGGAAGCGGCAATTTCCAATCCGATCGGCAGCATTCTGGATTGGTATCCTTGTGTTTGCGCTGATTCTGCTTCTCCCACCGTCAGAACATCTGGCTGCCCTGCTCCATCGCCATTATCCGGAGCTCCCTTCGGAGCAACTGACGCTGGCGGCTGCTAATGTGCAGAAAGTCTTTGCCCTGCTGGCGCTGATGGTGATCTGGTGGGTAACGGAAGCAATACCACTTCCGGTCACGGCATTGCTACCAGCGGTATTTGCGCCGTTGCTCCACCTATCGGAGATTGCCGACACGCGCGTGCATCCCCTGGGAAGCAAGGCACTGCTTGGCGTGTACGCTGACCCCATCATTTTCCTCTTTCTGGGCAGCTTCCTGCTGGCAGCAATGTTGCAGTACCGGCAGATCGATCGGGCAGTTGCGCGCTGGATGCTGCAACAGCCCCTGTTTGCTCGCTCTTACCGATCGCTGCTGCTGGGATTGATGCTGACGGCTGCCGGACTATCGATGTGGCTCAGTAATACCGCCGTTACCGCAATGCTGCTCCCCTTAGTGCTGGCGATTATTGCGCCGCTGGAAAATCAGAGCCGGCATCGGCACATTGCGCTGGCTTTTCTCCTCGGTGTCGCCTGGGCATCCTCCATCGGAGGCATTGCCACCATCGTCGGTACGCCGCCTAACGGCATTGCAGTAGCGCTGATGCGGCAACATCATATTGCAACGATGAGCTTTCTGGAGTGGATGCAGTACGGATTGCCGGTGACCCTCCTGCTTCTCCCCGCAGGGTGGTGGTTCTTAGCCCGCCTGCTCCCGAACCAACCGCTGGACACGGCAGCAATTCAACTCTTGCAGGAAGCGAAAGTGCGGTTTACCAGAGAGCAAAAGTGGGCGGTGGCGATCTTTGCGGTGACCGTCCTTGGCTGGATTGTTGTTCCGATCCTCCGTCGAATGGCGATACCGGTGGTTTCTGCTGCCGTCCAGTCGCTTTCCACGTGGCTTATCGGGATCATCGGTGGTGTCGCCGCTTGCCTGATCCCAATCCAACTGGAATATCGACGTTTCGTGCTGGACTGGCACGTTGCCGTCCGCAGCGTGGACTGGGGAACGCTGCTGCTCTTCGGCGGTGGCTTGGCGCTGTCGAAACTGCTCATTGCCTCCGGCGGCGGACACATTATCGTGGATCTCTTTCTGCAAACGCTCGGAACGCTTTCCACACCGGTGCTGATCGTCTCACTGGTGCTCCTGCTGAATTTCCTGACGGAGATCACTTCCAACACGGCGGTTACGTCCCTGATGGTTCCGATCATCATTGCCCTGTGCCTGGATGTCGGCGCCAATGCGCAACTGGTGGTCATCGCTGTTGCGATTGGTGCATCCCTGGCGTTTATGATGCCGGTAGCAACGCCGCCGAATGCGCTGGTCTTCGGAACGGGCAAAATTCCTCTGCCTACAATGATTCGTATGGGCTTCCGAATGAACCTGTTAGCCTGGGTCATTGTTTCCATCGTGATGATTTTGTGGGATCTGGCAGGATCGTAAGCAATGAACATCGTGGAGATTTTGCGCAAAAAGCGAGACGGGGAAGCGCTGAGTGCGGCAGAAATTGAATGGTTCGTGCAGAATGTTGCCGAAGGGCGCATCAGCGAAGCGCAGATCGGGGCGTGGTTGATGGCAGCGTATCTGCAAGGACTGAACGGGGAAGAAACAGCAACGCTGACCTTAGCAATGGCGCGCTCAGGAATGCAGCTCCAACTGGATCACGACCGCCCGGTGATCGATAAGCATTCAACCGGCGGCGTTGGAGACACCGTTTCCCTGATCCTGCTCCCGCTGGCAGTCGCCGCTGGCTGCGCCGTCCCGATGATCTCCGGACGTGGGCTGGGACATACCGGCGGAACGGTCGATAAGCTGGAGTCCATCGTGGGTATGCAACTGGCTTTCTCTCCCGAAGAGTATCGATCGTTGCTGCGGCAAAACGGTGGTTTTTTCGCCCGGCAAACGCCTGATATTGCTCCGGTCGATCGGACGCTCTATCACATTCGGGATGTCACGGCAACCGTAGAATCGATTGGATTGATCACCGCATCGATTTTGAGCAAAAAAATCATTGAAGATCTGGACGGATTGGTGCTTGACCTGAAAGTCGGCAAAGGGGCTTTTATGCCCACGATAGAAGCAGCACAGCAATTAGCCGACCAGATGCTGGCAGTAGCTCACCGGGTACCGCTACCAATGCGGGTGGTGTTCTCTGCTATGGATCAGCCGCTGGGCAATGCCGTCGGGAACTGGGTCGAGGTGGAAGAAGCGCTGCAGTGTCTGGAAGGCAAGTGTCCTGATGATCTGTTTGAACTGACCCTCTTTCTAACCGCCACGATGGTCGAGCTGGCAGGGCTGGAATCCTCACTGGAAGCAGCGCAGCAGCGAGTGCAGCGTGTCTGGCAAAGTGGCGAAGCGCTGGAAGTGTTTCACCGGATCGTTCGTGCTCAGGGTGGCGATCTGGAAGCGAGTCGACAGCGATATGCAGCGGCTGAACGGATACCGCTGGAAGCGTGGCAATCAGGGGTCATCACCGAGATCCACGCCCGCAAGGTCGGCGAAGCCGGGATCACGCTGGGCATTGGACGCACTCACCCCGATGACACCGTCGATCCCGCCGCAGGGTTTGTGTTTCTCAAGAAAGAAGGGGCAACGGTGGAAACGGGTGAACCTATCGCGTGGATCGTTGCCAGCGATCGTCAGCGGACGGAGGCAGCGCGGCAGCAGTTGCAATCAGCAATTTGTATTGATAACTCACCGCAGTCGTCTACAACGGAATGCAACAGTGAAAACAGTGCCCGATCACGAAGATGGATACAGTTGTACGGTTAGAAGGCGAATCCTTAGCCGGATACGCAGCCAGGGCAGCAAGTACCTACTCGAAACATCGAAAATTTGAGGAAAGAAAAGCAAGAGGTCAATTCTTTACCCCCGAGACGGTAGCAACTTTTATGGCAACCTTAGTGGACATTCGTCAACCTGAGATCAAAGTGCTGGACCCAGGTGCAGGTACAGGGGTCCTAATCGCTGCTTTATGCGACGTAATGAAGTCGAGGTATCTCGACAACCTCAAAATAGTGATCGATGCTTATGAGAACGATTTAAACCTTCTTCCCCTCTTAGAAACCGTACTGCAGGAGTGTCAGCGTGAAATGCGATCTTGTGGATATGAAGTTGAGTACCATATCCACGCACAGGATTTTATTCTCCACAATGCAAAGTATTTTTCTCCAAGCACTGTGCCCCTGTGGAACAAAGAGAAGGACACTGAGTATGACGTTGTCATTGCCAATCCTCCCTACTACAAAATCAGCAAGCAATCTCCCTATGCTGGTGCGATGCGGAAGCTCATCTATGGCCAACCGAACATCTACGCGTTGTTTATGGCTTTAGCAATCAACCTTTTGAGAGGTGGAGGAGAAGGAATTTTTATCACTCCCCGAAGCTTTTGTTCAGGTTTGTATTACCGAAATTTTCGGGAATGGTTCTTAGCTAACGCTGCGATCGACAGCGTGCATCTATTTGAGTCCAGAAAAGATGTTTTTGACCAGGACGGTGTTCTTCAGGAAAATATCATTTTGAAGATCACCAAGGGCACAATCCAAAAGCGAACCATCAGCATTAGTGTCAGCAGAGACAGATCCTTTGGAGATCTCAGAAGGCTGAACGCCTCAGCTCAGGACGTCATTTATCGCAGAGATGCAGAGGTATTTATCAGAATTCCATCTTCCTCCCTGGATGCAGACATACTGAGAATCGTAGACCGGTGGACAAACACGCTGAGTGATCTTGGTTGTAGGGTCTCGACTGGCCCAGTCGTCCCTTTTCGAGCCCGGCGACACCTGCGAAAAACGGTGAATGGATTGGAAGAAATTCCGCTGCTATGGATGCACAACATCCAGGGTTGGGATGTTGTCTGGCCACTAAGCAAAAACGGCAAAGAAGCCTCCATTGCGCTTAATGAACGGTCAAAATCTCTTGTTGTTCCGGTTGACAATTACGTGTTGATCAAAAGGTTTAGCGCTAAGGAACAAAAACGAAGATTGTATGCTGGCGTTCTCTTGCGGGCAAGTCTCGAACGGTATGAATATGTGGGGATCGAGAATCACGTTAACTATATCCATCGTCCAAATGGTTCACTTTCTGAACCTGAAGCTTTTGGCATTGCCGCAGTATTGAATACAACCCTTGTGGACAGATATTTTAGGATTCTCAACGGGAATACCCAGGTGAATGCAACAGACTTACGGAATATGCCATTTCCCTCGCTGGAGGAGATAAGAGAGATTGGGACAATGGTGCAAAGGTACAGGCCACGCATCGGGTACAAGTTAGACCAAATTGTGGGCAAAATTTTGGGTTGGGATCCGGAGTTAATACAGCGATTGAACAGCAGCAAAGGTTGCTATGAGCAAGATTGAGGCAGCCATTGAAATTCTCAAACAAATTGGCTTACCGAAAGCTCAGCAGAATGAGCGATCAGCCTTAACACTGTTGGCATTGCTGGGTTTAAAAGAAGAAACCCCCTGGAGTAGCGCTGTGCAGCGGCTTTTGCGAATTCACGACATCCTGGCGTTCATCAAAATCCACTACGGCAAAGAATATGCTGAGAATACCCGAGAAACTGTTAGGCGCTACACGTTACATCAATTCATTCAAGCTGGGATCGTTATTCGGAATCCCGACGATCTCCAAAGACCCACAAATAGCCCCAATACTGTATACGCTGTTACGGATGAAGCATTGGCACTCATCAAGAGATATCATTCACCGGAATGGGAAACTTCCCTTCGGGAGTTCATAGCAAACAAAGGAAAGCTGGCTGACAAGTATCGAAAAGTAAGAGAGCGATATCAGATCACTGCTGAAGCTGAGGGTATCATCTTAAGGTTTTCTCCCGGCAAACATAGCGAGCTACAGGCAAAAGTGATCAAGGACTTGAAAAGCAGATTTTTTCCTGATGCGGAGTTGGTCTATGCTGGTGATACCGCTCGAAAGATGCTGTATGTGAAAAAAGATCTGCTGGAAACTCTGAAAGTCCCTATAGCGGAGCATAGTAAGTTGCCTGACGTGGTGTATTATGACAGCACAAACAATCTGCTGATCTTGATTGAAGTGGTTACCTCACACGGTCCTGTTTCTCCAAAAAGACAAGCTGAGTTGGAAAAAGTTTTAAGAAAATGCGGAGCCAAGAGGGTCTACATTAGCGCCTTCCAGGACTTTAAAGAGTTTAAACGACATATTGATAACATTGCCTGGGAAACAGAGGTTTGGCTGAGCGATAATCCCGATCACATGATTCACTTCAACGGTCCAAAGTTTTTCTATGTCCATCAGGGCGAGCATTAACAACAGGAGTCTTGACATTTTTGCAGCTTTTCATTCCGAGAATATTGCTCTGGCACAGTATCTGGAAATTCCGGTTCTGTTGAAGTCTAAGACCCAGTCAAGCATTTAGGGACTTTGCAATAAGGAGCAGCACAATGCCTTTGCGAGTAACGTACTACATTACTGCTAATGCTGAGGATATCGAAGTGCGGGCGCGGGCACTGGCGGTGGAGCAAACGATTGAATTTCCACCGGACGCGGTGGATTCTGCGTTTATCCATCGTCAGATTATTGGAGCGGTTGAAGAAATTACCCCACTGGAGCACCGCCGGTTCGCCGTTCGCATTCGCTACGATGATGCGATTGTTGCTCCGTCCATAGCGCAGTTTATCACCGTCCTCTTCGGCAACGCTTCGCTTCTGCCGGATGTTACCTTAGCAGATTTCACCATTACGCCATCGCTGGCGTCGCTGTTTCCCGGACCACGGTTTGGCATTCCGGGTGTCCGACGGTTGCTGGGAATTTCAGGGCGGGCGCTGACCTGCGCAGTGCTGAAGCCGATGGGATTAACCACGGATGAATTGCTCCAGCGGCTGGCGCTGTTTGTGGACAACGGCATTGACATTGTCAAGGAAGATCACGGCTTGAACGACTTTGCGTTCGCTCCCTTTGCAGAACGGGTGCAGCGCTGTCAGGCGTACGTGGAAGAATACCGGAGCCGCACAGGGCGTCCCGTGCTGTACTGTCCCACCCTGAATGCATCCCCGACGCTGCTTTACCGACAGGTAGAGTTCTGCACCCGTCTGGGCATCGCTGGAGCGCTGGTGATTCCTGCCATCATTGGCTTGCCCACCTTTGCAGAGTTGCGTCAGCAGGCGGCGATGGTCCTGATGGCACATCCAGCGTTGAGCGGTGCGGTACGATGGTCACCAGCGAGCCTTCTGGGCAAAATGTTTCGTCTGCTGGGTGCGGATATTTCGATCTTTCCTTACAGCGGTGGACGATTTCAATGGGATCCGCAGCACTTAGAGCAATTAACCCATTTCCTCCGCCAGCCCCTCTTCCACTTCCCGCCGGCGTTCCCGGCGCCAGCCGGCGGACTGAAAAGAACAATGCTGGCAACCGCTTTTGAACAGTACGGGCAAGACACGGTCTTTATGATCGGTGGCGATCTTTTCCGGGATCCGCAGCCGCAGCGTGCTATTGCGCAATTTGTAGAAACGATCCATCGTCTCAGCGCCTGATTGGTGAAAGGGAACACAACCGTAAAGCAATGGCGATCAAAAAGTTCGATCCTACCCGGTTTCGGTGGTCAGGCGTTCCGGAAAAAGTTTATAAAACCAGCGGAACGCACTTTCGCGACATTTCCCGATTTGAGTTAGTCAAAAATTTGCCCGGATTGGCCTGCCAGCTCCGATACTTTGAGATCCAGCCGGGCGGCTATTCTTCCCTGGAGCGGCATCAGCACGCCCACGCTGTTTTAATCCTCCGCGGCAGCGGACAGGTATTGATCGGCGACTCCATCGCTGCTATCAAACCCTTCGACGTCGTCGAAATTCCCCCGATGACCTGGCATCAGTTTTATGCAGCCGACAACGAACCACTGGGATTTCTGTGTATCGTCGATTGCGAGCGGGATCGTCCCCAGCGACCAACGCCAGAGGAGCTGGAGCAGTTACGGGCAAATCCAGCTATAGCGGCAATAATCCGGGTTTAAGATGGCACAGCCAGCATTACAACGAATCACCATTTTCCCCATCAAGAGTCTGGATGGGCTCACGCTCGATCGCATTACCATTGCCAATGGCAAATTGGCTGGCGACCGGGAATATGCTTTTTTCGACCGGGACGGCCGCTACGTCAACGGCAAGCGCTATCCAGCGATCCTGCGTGTGCGGGCGCGCTATGACCACAACGGGGTGACGTTATCGCATCCGGCGCACCAGCGTGTAACGGCGGTGCTACCCGATCAGGTATCGCTGCTGGCAGAATGGCTCAGCGAGGTATTACAACAGCCCGTACAGTTGCGCTACGATCCTCAGGGCTTTCCGGATGATACGAATGCACCGGGACCGACGATTATCGGCACTGCAACGATTGAAGCGCTGGCACATCTCTTCCAGTTGCCGACCGAGAATATCCGGCGGCGATTCCGGATGAATCTGGAAATTGGCTTTGCGGAGCCACTGGCAGAAGATATGCTGGTTGGCACCACGAAGGATCGTCCTCGACTCTTTGCCATCGGCTCAGTCCGCTTTGCCGGCGTCAACATTTGCAGCCGGTGCAGCGTTCCACCACGCGATCCTGACACCGGTGCCATTCTTCCCCGCTTCCGCCAGCGGTTTCTCCAGTGGCGCAAGCAGCACACGGATCCTGCCGTAAGTGCTGAGCAGATCGAGCATTTCTACAAGCTGGGCATCAACACCCGAATTCTTGCTGGAACTGAGCTCCGCGTTGGCGACGTGTTGAAGGTGTAGCATCAGCAGCGGATTTTGGGCACATCCACTGCGAGCGCCGGCTTTCGCCGGCAATGACCGGGAGCGCCGACTTCAGTCGGCACAATATGCACACTAAAGCGTGCGCTCCCAGTAGATGCACACTGAAGTGTGTGCTCCCAGCAAATGCACGCTGAAGCGTGCGCTCCCAGTAAATGCACGCCTAAGAGCGCGTGCTTCCAGCGCACACTCAAACATCCACCCAGGCATTCCGGCAGGATACTCCTACGGCAGCCAGAGGATCACCTGCTGCTGGACGACCGTCTGCTGGGGCGTTAGAATCCGGAGAAAGTAGAGCCCCGGCGGAATGGGAGCGCCAGCAAAGTCCTTGCCGGTCCAGTGCCACACTGCGCCGGAAGCTGCCGTTCCGGATGTGCGGGGCAGAAGAAGGAATCGCTGACCGACAGGTGACCAGAGTTCGATGACCGACTGCGGCGGCAAGGGCGATGGGAGCGGCAACGGAGTGCCGATGCGAACAATACGCGCCGTGGATAGCGAAGAAGCAAAAGTGCTTTCTCCTGAAGTGGGCACCATCGTAGCATCCCCCAGGAGCATATATTGCCACACGGGAGCAAGGATTGGAACGCCATTGCTGTCCAATGGGGTCGCGTGGTCTGTTACAACACTGCCGTGGTACGCCCCTGAGCGTGCCGGAGTGACGTTCGTGAGCAGTTGATGTGAATGATAGTACGGCGGCGGAACGGTATCCACCAGCACCGGCGGACCGAACTGAGCCAGCCCCATTCTGCGCCACGTGGCAAGGCGAGCTGCCAGCGCATCTTCAACGTGCGTAATGCCGATGAAAGCGTCGGTTGGAGTGGCGTTGAGCGAATCCACCCACGGCGCCAGCCGCCACCGCCCGTTTTCTTTCCAGAGATCGCTCCAGGCGAACATCAGCACCCGCGCAACCCGGTAGTATTTGCCAATAAGCGCCGCGTGTCCCCCACCCTGCGAATGCCCACCAATGAGCACTCGCTCCCATCGAATGTCCCCATCTTCGTTCAGAAACTGCTCCCATCCTTCATTCGGGAAGTGTTGAACCAGATACTGCAGCAGGGCTCGCAAACGGTTGTGAATGCTATTGGCAGGCGTAACGGCAACCAGTGGCGACAGATCAACGCCTTCGACAATCTCGAACCGAACCTTAAAATGACAGGTGGAATCTGCACTTTCACTACAGAGGGAATGCACCGTCCAGCTATTCGGATAGCGCAATCCGATCACGTGAAACCCCAGTTGGGCAGCACCCCGAAGCAATTGCTGGTAGTGGCGAGGTTGTCCGAAGGAACCGGGAAGAAAAACGAACAGTTGCTGTCGATGCGGTATAGAAGGGTCGTAATACACAACGTGTGGATCCAACCACTGGTCGATCGCCGAATCCGTTGCGGCTGGATCGATAAATCGAGCCACCGGCTGAGCTGAAAGCGAAACAACAGTTATCCAGAACAGCCACAGAGCACGAAGCACACCGGACATCAGGAACGCTCCCTCCGCCTTGTTCTCATTTCTTGAAATCCTTTGGACACTCCGGATGGGCAAAAGGTTTACCGTCCTGCTTCTGGGAAAGTTTCCTCAGATGGGTGATCTTTTTCATCGCTCAACCACTCCGTTCCTCAATCGCTCAACCACTCCGTTCCTCAATCACTCAACCTCTCCGCTTGCCGTCCCGCTTCTGGAAAAGATTCCTCCGAATTGCTCGTTTTTCGCCTTGCGCAACAAAAGGACAGCGTTGTCCAAATGAATCCTTTTGCCGTCATACGGGTGCCGCATTCAACACTGCACATTGCGCTTCTGGTGCTGGGGCTGAGTTATCTTGTGAATGTCCTCTCTCACGGCTTCCTGTCCACGTGGCTGGCACTGGCCCCCGAACTGGTCCGCAGCGGGCAGTGGTGGCGCATTCTCAGCTATCCTCTGGCGATCCGCAACTTTTTCGATATGGCAGCAACGGGCATCGTGCTGTACCTGTTTGCGGCTGATTTCGAACGGTCTCTGGGTACCGCCCGGCTGTGGCGATTTGCGGTCCTGGTACTGCTAACCAATGGCATTCTCTACACAATTGTGCTCTACGCGGTTCCTATTCCGCTGGAAAGCCCGCTGGCGCTCATTCTGGCACTGCTGACGTGGAAAACGATCCGGGGAGCACAGCAACCGGTTTCCTTCTTCGGCTGGTTCACCCTGCTGCTCTGGCAATTGTGGCTGCTGGTTACCGGACTCAGCCTTGTTCCTCGACTGCCCCAGCTTGCCACAACGCCCCTGGTGCTGCTTCACATCATCACCGTGCACGGCTTCGGCGTCGCTGCTGGCATTCTCCTGCACGTGCTCACCGCATCATCGGAAGAGCCGTCAGCACTGGCGCCAGATGGCACTTCCTACCGGGAGTTACGCCGGAAGCATCAACCGGAAGAAATGACCGCAGCCGAAGAGGAAGAACTCAATGCGCTGCTGGATAAAATCGCTGCTTCTGGATATCAATCGCTGAGCTGGAAAGAAAAGCGGCGACTCCGGGAACTCTCCCGCAAGGTCTGAAATACCACCGCCAGCCCCAGCAAGGAATGGTGGAGCACGGGGTGGCATAACAATTCTGGTGTTCTTTACTTCCAATGCTGGTTCTCAGCAATGAACGGTGAATCGGTGCTGCTTAGCTCTTTGAGTATCTCTTAAACTCAGTTCGGGGATGTGGGACATACGCACAATGATCGGTACTACACGCTTTGACTATCTCCTTAAACTCGGTGTGGGTCCTCAGCAATGAAGGTAGATCAGTGCACCAGAACTCTGCACCCTCATACCCAGCTATCCACACTTTAGTGGTGGATTTGTGGATAACGACGGTCTGGACTGCAACGTACAGGGTGCGTTCGGCACACAATCCACACGCCGGCTAAGCGTTTGAGAATGGCACGGTTGGGAAGCAATGGAATCAAGAACTCCGAATGGCAGCACCGGTTGACAACTATGGGCGCCCAATTCGCTATTTGCGCCTGGCAGTGACCGATCGCTGCAATTTACGATGCCAGTACTGTATGCCCGCCGAAGGTATCGATTTTCGACCACGTTCGGAGTTGCTCACCTACGAGGAATTACTCCGCCTGTGCCGCATTTTTACTGAGCTGGGAATTGACAAAATCCGTATCACTGGCGGTGAGCCCTTCCTGCGCAAGGACATCGATCAATTTTTGCTGCAACTGCGGCAACTGCCTCTGCTTCAGAAATTGACCATTACCACCAATGGCGTGTTCACCGCACGTTTTCTGCCTCAACTGGCGGACGTTCTGGACGGCATCAATCTGAGCCTGGACACACTCCAGCCGGAAAAGTTTGAGCGCATCACGCGGCGGTCGGGTTTTGCGAAAGTGATGGAAACATTCCATACGGCGCTGGAGCTGAACATCCCGCTGAAACTCAATGTGGTGGTACTGGAAGGGATCAACACCGACGAATTGCCGGATTTTGTCGCCCTGGCAGCGCAATATCCGATTCACGTCCGCTTTATCGAGCAGATGCCGTTCGATGGCAAGCAGGGAGCAACGGCGATACAATGGACGGCAGATCGAATACGCCAGCACCTCCACCACATTGTGCCAGCGCTGCACCCGGTTGCCACGGAGGCAGATGCGACAGCGGAATTGTTTACTGCCCCCGGCTGGCGTGGCGCTGTGGGCGTCATTGCGGGTTTCTCGCGCACCTTCTGCCATAGTTGTAGCCGCATCCGCTTGACACCCGTTGGCGTACTCAAAACCTGCCTGTATGATCAGGGGGTTGACAATTTACGGGATCGCCTGCGCGCCGGCGCTACCGATGAAGCGATCAAGCAGGTCATTTTGCACCACATTGGCAGAAGGTTTCGAGACGGCTACGAAGCAGAGCGCTTTGCATTGCCAGTTGTGCAATCGATGGCAACTATTGGTGGATGAAATCACCGCTTCCGGGGTATACCTTCCGCACTTTCTGGGAGGATCTAAGCGGTGCTTTCGGCGATCTGGGAACAACGCTCCCGCTTGCTTTTGCGATTGCTTACTTCTGCCACATCCCGGTGGAACGGCTGTTTGTATTGTGGGGCATTGCGTATCTTGCCACCGCAGCCTACTACCGAATTCCGGTCAGTGTCCAGCCACTCAAAGCGATGGCGGTCATTGCGATTACCATTCAGGCACCGATTGAATTGATTGCAACCGCCGCCGTTGTCTATGGCATCCTGTTTCTGATTTTCTCCCTGTCGGGACTGATTGTATGGCTCCAGCGCATCTTCCCGATCGCTATTATTCGGGGCATTCAACTGGGTATCGGATTGACCCTGGGTTTTAAGGCGCTGGAACTGGTGTGGAATCGGGAAATTCTCCTGGGCGTTCCGTTCGATTCCCCAATGCTACTGCTGGGGATGACCGCCACAGTCGTAGCAGTGCTATGGATGGTGCAGATTCGGCGATCGATTCCCATAGCGCCGGTGCTGATTATCGCTGGCATCGCTGCTGCATTGCTGATGGGCGCAAATCCGGTCGTTCCAGCCACTGAAACCCTTCCGCTGTGGACCCTGACCTTTCCGAAGTGGCAGTTGCTGATCGACGCTCTCTGGATCCTGATCCTTCCCCAACTGCCCCTGACCATCGGGAATGCGGTCTATGCAGCCTCCGACGTCTGTTGCACGCTGTGGCCCCACGCCCGGCAGCGGGCAACGCCCCGACATCTGGCATTTTCCATCGGAGCACTCAACACCGGCATTGGCCTCTGCGGTGGCTTCCCCGTCTGCCACGGTGCTGGCGGTATCGCTGCCCACGCCCAACTGGGTGCCCACTCTGGAATGGCAACAGCAATCATTGGTAGCCTTCTGATCCTGACTGCCCTGATTCCCCCGCTCCGTCCCTTCCTCTTTTTCGTCCCCATTCCCATCCTGGCTGCCCTGCTGCTGTTTGATGCGGGGCGAATGGCGTGGTTCTTTACCCTGCTGGATCGTCGTACCGATCAGATCATTGCTGTGCTGGTCGGCGTCTCTGCCTTCCTTCTCCACAACCTAACCCTGGCTGTGATTCTGGGCTGGGTTGTTCGTCTTGTGCTCACGCGGTGGAAAAAAGAACCGGAGACGGTGCAATGAGAGATGTGAGTGCCAAATTTTCGTCCCTGCGGTATGCGAAAGCGCAGGGAAAGATTTTCTTTTCACCCGAAACGGTGGAAAAAATTCAAAATGATGCGATTCCGAAAGGCAACGTGCTGGAAACAGCCCGGCTGAGTGCCTTGGCGGCGGCAAAGAAAACGAGCGATTTGCTGGTCTTCTGCCATCCAATCCCGCTGGATTGGATTGAGGCACGGGCAGCATTGAATCCGGATGAAGCCTCGATCACCGTAACGGCGGAAGTAAAGAGTGTCTGGAAAACCGGCGTTGAAATGGAAGCGCTGACGGCTGTCAGTGTGGCGCTGCTCAATGTGTACGATATGTTGAAGCCGGTCGATGAGCATCTGGAAATCCGGGAAATCCGGCTACTGCGGAAAACGGGCGGCAGTGGCGATTTTCTGGATCGCTTTCCTGAAAAGATTCGCACCGGTGTCCTGATCATTTCAACCTCGACGGCTCAGGGGAAGCGGAAAGATAAAGCGGGAGCTGTCATCCGCGAGTTTCTGGCGGATTATCCCGTTGATATTGTCGCTTTCAAGATCATTCCCGACGACCCGCAACAGATCAGCGACACGCTCCGGGAATGGGTAGACCAGCAGCAACCCCAGTTGATCCTCACTGCTGGCGGCACCGGGTTGGGTCCGTATGATCAGACGCCAGAAGCAACAGCGGACGTTGTGGATCGGGAAATTCCGGGCATTGCAGAAGCAATGCGGCACTTTGGACAGCAGCGTACGCAATTTGCAATGCTATCTCGCGGCATTGCAGGACAGCGAGGCAACACCCTGATCCTCAACCTGCCGGGCAGCTCTCGCGGCGTGCTGGAATCCCTGCAAGCGGTGTTTCCGGGTGTTCTCCACGCCTTTGTGATGATGGCAGCACGGCAACACGACGAGCGGGCGGCAGTCCATCAGGCAAAGCCGGAGGAAGAATGATCACGGTAGCAGAAGCAGAATCCCTGCTGGCACATCTGCCGTGTGCAACGCGCATCGAGCACCGCCCGCTCACGCAGGCAATCGGATGCATACTGGCAGAACCCATCCGGGCGCGCGAACCATCGCCACCGTTCACCAACAGCGCAATGGATGGATACGCAATCCGCTTTGCCGACTATCAACGCCTGGGCACCGCTACTCCTTTCCGCATCGTCGGTGAAAGTGCCGCCGGACATCCGTACCAGGGTGAGATTCCCGAAGGTGGGGCGGTGAAAATCAGCACGGGTGCGCCGCTGCCAGCCGATGCTGATACGGTCGTGCCCGTGGAAGATGTTACAGTGGACGGTGATGTGCTGCACATCGAGCAGCCGCTGCGCAAAGGACAGCACGTCAAAGTAGCAGGAACGGAATTTCCGCCGGGAACAATGCTCATCAATGCCGGGCAACTTCTGCTTCCACCGCATCTGGCACTGATCGCATCTCAGGGAATTACACAGGTTGCCATCTACGCGCCGCCCCGCGTTGCTATCCTGGTCTCCGGCGATGAGCTGGTCGACATAACAGCAGAGCCACAGTTCGGGCAGATCCGGGATTCCAATTCTTTGATGCTCCAGTTGGCTGCGGCGCAGGCAGGGGCATTGGTTGTGCAGGTGCGCCGGGTGCCGGATCACCTGGCAGCAACCATTGCCGCCGTCGAAGAAGCAGTGGCTGAAGCGGACATTGTCATTAGCTCTGGAGGTGTATCGGTTGGCGAACACGATCACATCCGGGCAGCCTTACAGCGGCTGGAATTTCAGGAGCTGTTCTGGCGTATCAAACAGAAACCGGGTAAACCAATGTTCGCAGCCACCAGATCGGAAAAATTGTTTTTCGGTCTTCCCGGCAATCCCGTGTCCGCCTACATCTGTTTCGTCCACTACCTGTACCCCCTGGTGCGCCGGTGGCAACACCATCCCCGTCCGCACCTGGACACACTCGATGCAGTATTAACGCAGGAAGTGCAGAATACGCAGGGCCGACTCCACTTCGTCCGCGTTCGCCTTCGACAGGAAGGAAAAACGATCACCGCCACGCCGCTGCCCCGGCAGGCATCCTATATGCTCACCACCATCGCCGGTGCCGACGGCTACATAAAGGTCGGGCCCCGGACGACAGTTCCCGCCGGTGCGGCAGTTACGGCGTACCTGTTTCCCGGAGCCGTGGGGTAAAAATCCCCCTTCAGGGATTGCCTCATCGGAAGCGCCGACTTCAGTCGGCAAGAAATAGAAGGAGGCACTGACGTAAATGTGTAGGGGCGACCGGCCGGTCGCCCCTACGGGTGTGGGTGATGGCGACCAGCCGGGTTGCGCCGACCGGAAGCGCCGGCTGGGAGCGCACGCTTCAGTGTGCATAAATATGCCAACTAAAGCCGGCGCTCCCGGCGGACTGGAAGTGTCGACTTCGCCGGTTCCAGAGCATACAAAAAAGGCAGCTCCAAAGAGC
>JALWUI010000044.1:22128-28183 GCA_027082775.1 Candidatus Kapaibacterium sp. | reverse complement strand
GTATTTTTACAACGACACCGAATAAAGAAGTTGAACGGAAAGAGGAGTACGCGTTGCGATGAAGGTATTGCGCTTCTGGATAATGCCAGTGATTCTTCTGATGGGAATGGTGCTGGGCGGCGCCTGGTCGTGTTCCGGAGATCGCTCGGAACCGGCTGCTGATTATACCAATATCCCTCCAGAGCCGGTGCCGGGAGGATGGGTCCTGATTCACCAGCTCTCGGATCCTGAAGGGCTCAATCCGTATACGACCAATGATGCTGCCAGTTCGGAGATCAATGTGAAGATCTTTGAGCCAATGCTCAGTCTGGATTGGGAAACGGCGGAATTGATCCCGTGGATCGCAAAGCGTCGGGCAGAGGTTTCGCCTGATCATCTGACGTACAAATTCGTTCTTCGAGATGATGTGTATTTTTCAGATGGTGTCCGCCTGACCTCCAGAGACGTGGTGTTCAGTTTCAAAGCGCTTAAAAACCCACTGGTCATTGACGCTGCTCCGTTGCGGAATTACTACAACAATGTGGTAGACGTCCAGGCTCCGGATGATACCACGGTGATCATTCGCCTGTCGCAGCCGTATTTTTTGGCGGAATATTTTTTAGGCGGGTTGCAAATTATTCCAAAGCACATTTTTGATCCTGAGAATTTGACGGATCAGTACACCATTGCAGAGACAAACGATCTGGATAATGCCCCAAATAATGAGGCAATGAAAAAATTTGCCGAATGGTTTAACTCAGCAGAAGTTAAGCGTGAACCGAAATATATGGTTGGCACGGGACCATACGTGGTCGAGGAGTGGCGCACGAACGAGTTCATCCGGTTGAAAAAGAATCCGAACTACTGGAAGAAGGATGAGCCGGTATATCCTGATCGGGTTGTGTTCCGCACCATTAACGATCGCACCGCCGCCGTGGTGGCGCTTAAAAATCAGGACATCGACATTATGACCTATGTGCCGCCGAACCTGTTCGAGGATATTGATACAAACCGATTGCCGCATCTTCGCAAGACCAGCTACATTGTTCCAACCTACTACTACATTGGCTGGAATCTTTCCCGTCCCTTCTTTGCCGATAAGCGGGTGCGACAGGCGATGTCGCATCTGATCGACAAACAATCAATGATCAAAAATCTGATGCGTGGCTTTGCCGTCCCAACGGAGAGTCCCATTTTCTTTAGGCGTCCGGAGTATGATTCCACTTTGACGCCGTATGAGTACGATCCAGAAAAGGCGAAACAGTTGCTGGAAGCAGCAGGATGGGTGGATAGTGATGGGGACGGAATACGAGATAAGATCGTCAATGGGAAAAAAGTGAATTTCGAATTCACCATTTTGGTGAATAGCGGTAATGAGATTCGGGAAAATATCGCGCTATTGTTTTCCGACGAGCTGAAAAAGGTTGGCATCCGGGCAAAGGTGCAGAAACTGGAATGGTCGGTGTTCCTGGAGAATGTCCGGAACCGGAATTTTGACGCTGTGATCCTGGGCTGGGTTTCTGATCCAACGCCTCCTGATCCGTATCAAATCTGGCATTCTTCGCAGATTGGCAAAGGAGGATCCAATTACATCGGATTTGCCAATCCCCGTGTCGATGAACTGCTGGAAAAGAATCGGGTGGAATTTGATCCGGAAAAGCGGAAGCAGTATATGCGGGAATTTCAGCGCATTTTACACGAGGAACAACCCTACACTTTTTTGTGGTTCATCAAATATCCAGCAGCCTATAATAAGCGGCTGCAAAATGTGAATTTCTACGTTGTGCGCCCTGGCTATAACCTCAACGAATGGTGGATTCCACCGCAGTTGCGACGTTTTGAATAACAGTGAAGCGATTACAGACAGTGGACGAGCGCAGGGCAGTATCGCGAGGACAGATTTTTGCCTGGACCCTCTTTGACTTTGCCAATACCGGCTTTTCGGTGATGATTGTCACCTTAGGGTATGCCCTGTATTTTCGACAGGTGGTAGCGGGAAGCGATCGGTATTGGGGCATTGCGGTGAGCCTGTCAATGTTGATTTGTGCCCTGTTAGCACCTCCATTAGGGGCGATTGCCGATGCAACCCGGGGACGAAAGCGCTTTCTGCTGGGGTTTACCCTGCTTTCGGTGCTGGCAACAGCAGCGCTGTACTGGGTGGAGGCAGGAATGATCTTCTGGGGCATTGCACTTTTTGTCATTGCCAACGTTGGTTTTGAAAGTGGCATCGTCTTCTACGATGCGCTGCTGCCTTCCCTGGCACCACCGACGGCGACGGGACGGGTTTCAGGCTACGGATATGCGATGGGATATTTGGGGTCGCTGGCAATTTTAGCCCTCTGCTTTCCGCTGATTCAGGGTGGTGTTGTTCCTGAAAATCTGGACAATTTTCGGCTGGCATTTCTCATCACCGCTGCCTTCTTCTTTATCTTCGCACTTCCGCTGTTCCTCTTTGTTCGGGAACCGCTGTCAACAGCACAACCATCAAGTTCTTTCCAACAAGTCGTTCGGTCTGGCTTTCAGCGAGCGTGGCGTACACTGCGAGCATTGCCCCGGTTTCCCAATTTGAGCCGCTTCCTGCTGGCTTTCTTTTTTTATAATGATGCAATCCTGACTGTGATCTCCTTTTCGGCAATTTTTGCCCAGACAACCCTGGGATTTTCCACGGAGGAAGTTGTGGTGTTTTTTCTGGTTGTGCAGACAGCGGCGATTCTGGGATCGGTGCTCTTTGGAGTTCTGACCGATAAGTACGGTCCAAAACGGACCATTTTGTTGAGCTTGCTGCTCTGGTTTGTTGTGGTTGCGGTGGTATTTGCCGTGGTCAGTAAATGGGGCTTCTGGACAGCAGGATTGTTGGCAGGAGGAGCCATTGGTGGTACGCAGTCTGCCAGCCGTTCCCTGATGGTGCTGTTGACACCCAAGGAGCGGGCAGCCGAATTTTTTGGCTTCTTTGATGGTTTTTTTGGTAAAGCTTCTGCCATATTGGGACCTGTTGTTTTTGGGATACTTTCGGATGTGCTGAATCAGCGGCTGGCAATTTTATCGCTGGCAGTGTTCTTTCTGGCTGGTGCCCTTTTGCTGTCTGGCGTTCGAGAAACGATCGAGACAGCGGCTTCTTAGTTCCAACGAAGTTGCTGTTGCCGATGTTGTTCCGCGGCAAGGTTGTGTTGCAGGCTCTGCAAATGCGCTCGGAGAAGCTGCAGACGCTGGCTTTCAGATTGAAGCTCCAGGAAATGCTGACGATTGGCGGAATCCTGGAGCCACAGGGCTGCCAGACGATATGATAGCGGGGCAGGATGAGACAGATGCGGTATATCCGTGGCACGTAGTGCCTGAAGGAGTTGACGGTGAAGTTGAATAACAATCTGCATCAGCTGGTGGTGTGGTACTTCTTCACGATCCGGTAAAGGTTCTACTGTTACCTCCATAGGTGGTGCTGTTTTACGCTCCCGCAGTCGCGTCATATAATACCGTTGCTCACCAGTGATCCGGATAGTAACATAGATATCGTTCCCTGCCAGTATTTCAACAGATGCCAGAACTCCAATGGGATGGAGCCGTCCCTGATCGAACCATTGTACGCCAACGATCTGCTCTGTTTCTCCCCACAACGGTAAGTGCCGGGCGATGGAGCGACGCAGGCGAAGCTCCATAGCGGTTGCAGGCAACAACACAAATGGGACCGGAAGCAGGGGATATTTTGCCATCCTTCATTTTCTGGTTTGTTCTTCCCTTGAGCTTCAAGGGCAAGCAACGAAAAGATCAACTTTGTTATTTGAAGAATCGTCACCTTCGATAAGGTTTCAAAAAAGTGGTCAGAACGATGCGAGTTGGGGTGGTCATCGCTGCGGCTGGCAAAGGGGAGCGGATAGGGCAGCCAGTGCCAAAGCAGTTTTTGCCGCTGGGTGGGATGCCGATTCTGCTGCATACGATCCGGGCATTCGAGCATATGTCAGCACTGGTCAGTCTGCTGGTCGCCGTTCATCCTCGATACCTGCAGGATACGGAACGCTGGTGTCGAGCGCTGCGTATCCATCATCTCACCGCTTTAGTCCCCGGTGGATCCACGCGGCAGGCGTCGGTGTGGAATGCACTTCAGCATCCCAGCATCGCACACGTTGACGTCGTACTGGTACACGATGCTGTGCGCCCGTTTGTCTCGCAATCTTTGCTCAATCGGCTGCTGGCGGCGGTGCAGCATGCGCCCGCTGTTGTTCCTGCTCTACCGCTCAAAGATACCATCAAACAGGTTGAATCACAGCAGGTACGCTGTACCCTCAACCGCTCGGAGTTAGTGGCAGTACAAACACCACAGGCTTTTCATCGTGCCGTCTTGGTTGATGCTCATCGGGCAGCGCAGCAGCAAGGGTGGATCGGGACTGATGATGCAGCCCTGGTGGAGCAAATAGGTGTGCCGGTTGCTGTTGTTCCCGGCGAGGAACACAATCTCAAAATTACGACCCCCTTTGATCTGCATATTGCACAGCTTCTGCTGGATCATCGGCAATCGCTCTTTTAAGATCATTGGAGGTCTGCTGAGCAAGCGGTGCTCGCCAGATTCTCCACTGCTGGACGGTGCAATTTCTTTTGGGAAAATTCGCTAAATTATATCTGAAGTAAAACAAAGTCGAAGAGGCGAATGTCGCTGAAATTTCCGGTGTTAAGCCAGGAATCAACCGAGACTTTACCGACAATCGGTACAGACGTCGATTTGGATTTGCGTGGTAAGGTAATTCTTTTCAACGATGACTGGCATACATTCGATGAAGTGATCGAACAGATCATTAAAGCGACGGGATATTCCTATGCTCGAGCGGAAGCGATCACGTGGGAGGTGCATACAAAGGGGAAAGCCAAGGTGTATGAAGGTCCCTTAGAAGACTGTATTCGGGTTAGTGCGATTCTGGAGGAGATTCATCTGAAGACCCAGATTGTGTGTTGATCTCTTCTGAAGCAGCTTCCTCGGACGTTGCAGGGATAGAGGAAGTGGAGGTGTCCGTTGCTGGCGGTTCGTCCGAGAATTGGATGATAAATTTCTTACCACACGAGCATTGAATCTCAACTGATTCGATGGTTTGATCTTCCCGACGATGCACAATGATGGTATCCTGGTGTGTTGCGTCCGCAGCTTCTTCCTCATCTTCGTAGGTGATTTCCAGCACTTTCCCGCTATCAAGAACAACTTCAGCAGGGATCAGCGAACGGTGCACGACTGAGTGTTCTTTTCCACTGATCTGGGGAGCGATGAGGAAATCCTGAAATGCTGCTTTGTCCCGTTGTTTTTGCGCTTCTGGCAAAAATGCCTCTGGGTCATTGGGATCGAAGGATAAAGGGGATTGTTGGCGCTGTTCCTCACTCATGAGACAGACTCTTGCCGTGGCATGTACATATCTTCGGTAATGTTGAGCTGTTCCAGTCGATAGCGGAAGCGGGCGCGAGTGATGCCCAGCATTTCAGCCGCTTTCATTTTGTTCCCTTTCGTTAGCCGTAAGGTCTGGATAAAGAGGTCTCGGAGCACATTGTAGTAGTTTGCTCCTTGCGGAGAAATGATCAGCCGATGTTCGCCCGGTGCTAACTCATAACTTTTCGGTAGCTCTGCTGCCTGGTGATCGGTCCCACTGGAAGATTCATAACTTGGAAGAAAGCGTAATGCTTCTTGATCGATCACAGAGTCGGTCGTAAGGAGCATAACACGCTCGATGACATTGCGCAACTCCCGTACGTTTCCTTTCCATTCGTACTGCCGGAGAATTTGCACTGCTTCTGGCGTAAAGCCTTTGACTTTTTTCCCCATTTTCTCATTGAATTCCTGCACAAAGGCGGACGCCAGCAGTAGAATGTCTTCTTTGCGTTCCCGCAGCGGCGGGATCTCGATGCGGGCGACATTGATGCGATAGTAGAGATCTTCCCGGAACTTGCCTGCTGCCACTAATTCCTCCAGATTCTGATTGGTCGCTGCAATCACACGCACATCGGTTGAGACCTCTTTCTCGCCTCCAAGGCGGTAGAAGCGTTTTTCCTGAAGAATGCGCAGCAGTTTGACCTGGAGATCCAGCGGCAATTCACCGATTTCGTC
>JALWUI010000044.1:0-22118 GCA_027082775.1 Candidatus Kapaibacterium sp. | reverse complement strand
GTGCCTCGGTGTGCTAATTCAAATTTTCCCTTTTTCAGTTTTTCCACCGCACCGGTGAAGGCGCCACGTTCGTAGCCAAAGAGTTCACTTTCCGCCAGGTCTCGAGGGATGGCACCGCAATTGACGGCGATGAATGGTCCGGAAGCCCGGCGTGAATGTTTGTGAATGAATCTGGCGACCAGTTCTTTCCCGGTTCCCGTTTCTCCGGTAATCAGGACCGTTGTATCATCAGTTTGCGCATAAATTCGTGCCAGGCGGATAACCTCCTGGATAGCAGGAGATTCGCCCAGGATCTCAGCAGCAGGGCTTTCTGGTAACTGTGCCTGAAGCAACTCTACTCGCCGACGCAGCTCATAGTTCTGTAGTACCTTTCGGATGGTGATTTCCAGTTGTTCCAGATCCGGAGGTTTGACAATAAAGTCTTCCGCCCCCAATTTGATCGCCCGAACGGCTAATTTGATGTCCGAAAAAGCCGTGATCATAATGACCGGAATATTGGCTTCGCGCTCCCGAAGCTGCGCCAGAATATCTAAGCCGTTAATGTTGCCCAGGAAAATATCCAGCAAAATGAGATCCGGGCGAATGGTATCCAGTTGTTCTAGCGCTTCCGCAGGATCGGTGAAGGTAAGAACAGTTTCAAAACTCTCCGACAGGACAGAATGTAACGAAGAGTTGACCAGTGGATCATCGTCGATGATCAAAAGGGTATAAGGTTGCTTTTCGGGTTGATCCCTTTTTACGTGCTGCATGCCTTGCCAGAAATCTTTTATTCTTGCTTCGCTTGTCCCGGAACAGGTAACTTAACGTAAAAAGTTGTTCCCTTATTGAGCTGGCTGTCTACTTCAATGGTGCCGCCGTGTTCTAAGATGATACGCTGGGTGATGGAAAGCCCAAGTCCTGTACCAGTCGGTTTGCGGGTAAAAAAGGGCATAAAGATTTTGGAAAGGTCTTCAGGAGCAATGCCCTTGCCGGTATCGGAAATTTGAATTTCAACCATTTGCTGATGCAAACCGCTCCCCCGCAACTCGCTGATCTTTCGAGCGCGTAAGGTGATGGTTCCTTTGCTGGTGATCGCTTCGACGGCGTTGCTCAAAAGGTTCAGCAGAACCTGTTCCAGTTGTTGCGCATCAACCAGTAGTGGAGGAAGGTCTGGCTCAATCTCGACATTTAGCGAGATCAATTTTGTCCGATGGAGGCTCGGGCGGAGAAGGGCAACAGCGTCGCGGATGATCGGTTCGATGGGTTGAAGCTGCATATTGGGAGGAACCGCGCGAGAAAAGCTCAGGGTATTCTGTACAATGGCGTCAATGCGTTGCACCCCTTCCAGAATTGCCTGAATCTGGCGATGTTCCGGAGTGTTCCTGGGGAAACGTCGCAGTAAGGATTGCAGATGGAGCGACATTGCGGCTAATGGATTGCGGATTTCGTGCGCAACGCCGCCAGCGAGTTTTCCCAGAAGGGCTAACTTGTCTGTCTGGATCATCTTCTCGGTCAATTCCCGCTGCTCGCTAATATCCCGGGCGGCAACGATCAGTATCTCCTGATCGCCGATAAACTCGCTACACAGGGCAACTTCTAAAATCAATGTGCGGCGCCAGCGAGGTTGTTCGACGATTGCTTCATCCAGGACCACAGGAGCGTTGGTCTGTCGCAGTAGCTTGTAGCTGCGGCGGATGAAAGGGAATGTACTCCCGATGAGCTCATCGTCCTGAGCGTCTAACAATCGATGCGCCTGTTCGTTGGCTTCCAGGATGGTCCACGTGTGTGGTTGGAGGATAAGCAGAGCATCGGGCGCTTTGTGGAAGAGCGTGCGATACCACTCTACTTGCTGAAGCAGTTGTTGCGTTGTCATCTCAGTGGTCGGCATCATTGCCCTTAGGGTTTTTTTCGCCGAACCTGGTCTATCGGAATTTCAGCAGGAGGCGACAATGGCAGCGGTTGCGGATTTGGAGCACGTCGTGGTAGCTGAAAATCTCTGGAGGGATCCGTTAGCTTTTTCTTGGTTTCTGCTGCCAACTTTGGAAGTTTGGGACGCGTGCTGTCAGAGGGGGCATAGTGGTGATCGATATAAGCGGCAACGGCGGGATAGACTTCTCGCGCATATTCAGTGTTCGGATACTGCTGGATCAGTCGGTAGTAGTACCAGAAAGCAGAATCCAGTTGTTGTCGGTAGCGTTCGAAGTACCATCCTGCTAAATACAACGCCTGCGGTGTGTAAGGGGAGCCGGGAAATTGTTGCAGTAGCCGCCGTAATTGTGCAAAAGCAAAGTCGAATTCTTGAGCGTGCAGCAAGTGGTACGCAGACTCGTAAAGCTCACGGGCAGCATCGATCAATGCCTCCGGAGTGTATCCCAACTGGAGTTTCGCAGCATTCGCATATTCGGTCTTTGGAAATTCTCGAGCGATTTGTTCGAATAGGGAGTCCGCTTGCGAAAATCGATTCAGTGACTGCAAGAACACTCCCAGTGCATACAGTGCTTTTGCACGGAGAGTGTGCCGCTGTGGGGCAATGTCGGCAGTCAGTTGGTAATAGAAAATGGCTGAGTCTGTGAGTCCCAGTTTTTGATGCGTTCTTGCCAGGGCGAAAAGAGAACGAGCAACGGTTGCTTTGAGCGAGTCCTGTGCATCAGGCTTCTGAACTTTCGAGAGAAGGGGACGGACAAACTGGAGTTTCTTCTGCCACGTTGTGAGCAGAGAGAAGTAGGTGGAAGCCTGAAAGAACAGAGGGTTCTTCCGAAGCGCTGCTTTCCCGAAGTACTCCCGTGCAGCGCGGAGATCACCAGCTTCAAAGAGATCCATAGCCCGGTCATAGAAATAAACAGCGATGGGAACTCGCTGAGGATATTGAGCATCGGCTTCCTGCTCCAGTTGCTGGAGGCTGTCCGCTGGAATCCCACGGAGTCGTGCTAATTGGAGCTCTTGAGCGAGGATGTAGTCTTCCCAGCGCGCATAGTCATCTTCATCCCGCAGCGTCTTTAGCAAGTCAGCAGCCCGGCGAAACTGATGCAAATGAGCCAGCGTAGCGGCTGTGTATAATCGTGCCTCGAAAGCCACCAGATCCGTCGGGTCGTGCTGGAAAATGCGGCGAAACTCTGGTAGGGCATAATCGAATTTGCCCATCCGATACAGCAGAGCAGCTAATTCAAGTTGCCATCGAGCTTTCAACTCCGGGTCCTCAGCCTGGGCAATTGCCCGACGGTAGGGCCGCAGCCCTTCCTCAATTTTGCCTTCATACAGTGCTAAGGAAGCCTGGAGGCGGAAAACCTGCGATAAAATGTCGTAGCGGTCTTGAGCCCAGGCGATGTCCACTGTTCGATCCAGGTATTTCCGGGCACTCTGGAACTTGCGTTGCAGAAGATAGGTTTTGGCAAGCAGCAGATGCACCTCCGGGGAGTATGGAGATCGAGGGAAATTTTCAATGAATTCCAGACACTTGACTTCACAATTGATCCATTCGCCCTTGTAGAAATATGCTTTTGCCATCAGATAAAGCGTGCCGTCGATATAGTCCGATTGCGGGTGTTTCGCTAAGATCTTGGAGCCCTTGAGAATAATGGAGTCCAGTTTGGGACGCGTTGCAACCAAAAAATGGGCAGGAATCATTTCATCCAGCATAAAAGGCGGGATCGAAAACTGGCGACGCTTCGACTCCGGATGCAACAATTCCGGTGCCAGGGTAGAGCGTTCAACAAAGAAGACCCGCGGCTGCTGTTCCGTTGCCTCCTGTTCTCGAAGATAGCCAAACTCGTCCTCAACTTCGATCATCAGGCGGTTCATATTGTAGTAGGTGTTGAAGTAGGTCGTAAAATTATCCCACGTTCGACAGCCGCTGAGCATCGCTCCAACTGCAAGGAAAACTGCAATGATGCTGGCGGTTGTTTTCATCTCTCCTTCCGACTCTGAAACGTGCCCAATGGTACGAATGGCTGCCACCTTTATTGAGCCAATATTCCCGGCTTGCATAGCGTTTCTGAGCGTTCCGTAGGATTAAGCAGGGTGACAAAATCGGATGGATGTGCTTTTTATTGGCGGATGTGCTCGCAGCGGGACGACCTTACTGGCGGGAATGTTAGCAAATCATCCGCGGCATTGTGCACCACAGGAGCTGCTTTTTAAACAGGAGTTGTGGTATATGTCCGATGCTGAAGGAATGCTCTTGCCCTCCCGCGTGATACCCGCCCTGCGCCGCCATCTCCACTTCCGTATAATGATGGAAGCAGTTCCAGATGCGCAGTGGCAGCAGTTGCCGGAGCGAATGCACTGGAAAGCGCTGCTGGAATGGCTGGTGCAACGGTATGCGCAGGCAACCTATGGCAAAGATGCATGTACCGTGTGGATTGATCATTCTGTTTCCAATCTGGAGCAAATTCATTTTTTGACGCAACACTTCCCGCAGGCGCGCTTTGTCCACATCGTTCGGGATGGTCGAGCGGTTGCTGCATCTTTTAAACGGATCAACTGGTGGGGACCGACAACGGTGCCCGTTGCTGCTGGCTGGTGGAAAGAGGCTATTTTCAAAGGAATTTTCGCTGAAGTTGCTTTCCCGGATCGAGTGCTGCGAGTGCGCTATGAAGATCTGCTGGAGCATCCTGAGGAGGAACTCCAGCGCATTTGCCAGTGGGCACATCTAGAATACCATCCTGCAATGCTGGAGGGCAAAGGGGTTGCGATCCATCCCATTTTCCGGGATCAGCATCGCTACGTTGGCGCTGGAATCCAGCGAGATCGAAAAGATCGGTGGAAAAAGGAGCTGAGTGCGCGGGAAATCGAAATTTTTGAAGCTTTAACGGCTGAGTTGCTCCAGTTTTTTCACTACCCGCTGGTGTACGACAAGCCGGTCACTCCTTCTCGCCGGGAATGGCTGTATTATCAGGGAGTGGAGCGATGGGGGAGTGTAATGCAAAAAATTCGTCGTCGCCTCCGAATCCGCCGCTACCTTCGATAGCCCAGCGAACAGGTTTACCCATATTCTGGGCAAAATAAGCTATCTTTGCACTTTTGCAAACGCAATCAAATCAGGAGATCAGGGTAATGAACACAAAGGTAGTCCACCGGATTTTTGCATTTCTTTCTTTTGCTATTGCATTGGTGGTGTACTTGCTGACCGTTCAACCAACGGTGCCTTTTTGGGATTGTGGGGAATTTATTGCGGCAGCGGTCCATCAGCAGGTGCCGCACCCACCGGGAGCACCATTGTTCCTGATGATCGGTAAAGTTTTCCACACCCTTATTCCCTTTGGTGATCAGGCCTGGCGGGTGAACCTGGTCTCTGTTGTTTCCAGTGCACTGGTCGTTCTGTTTACATACCTGATCACTGTTCGCCTGCTCCGGTTGATTTATCGGAAATCGCCGGAAACGCCTGGGCAGGCACTGGCAGTCTACGGTTCTGCTTTTATCGGAGCGATGGCGCTGACATTCAGCGATACATTCTGGTTTAATGCGGTGGAGGCAGAAGTCTACGCAATGTCCACGCTGTTTGTGGCGCTGATTGTTTATCTGATGCTGCGGTGGTATATGGCGCCCGATCGGCCTGGCAACGAATGGTATTTGCTGCTCATTGCCTATCTGATTGGGTTGTCCACGGGAGTCCACCTGTTGAGTATTCTGACGATCTTTTCGCTGGTGATGCTGGTTTATTTCCGTTACTATCCGTTTACCTGGAAAACGTTTTTTGGGGCGGGACTCCTGGCAATTCTGGTCTTCTGGATAGTCTATCCGGGGATTGTGAAGTGGTTCCCAACGATGTTGGCAGGAGATCTTCCTTTGAAAACGCCGGCGCGCGAGCACGTTGTGGAAAATAGTGCTGCAGTGCGGCTGCTGGCAATTGCTATTTTGGTCGGTGTCGCTGTGCTGTTCTGGCGAGTTGGGTATAAGCAGAAGAAAGCTCTGGTGGCTGTTGCTTCCGGTTCTTTCCTGCTGATAGTGCTGGGGTACACAACCTACGTTCAGGTTCTGTTACGGGCAAATGCTCATCCTCCGATGAATGAAAATACTCCGACGACACTGGAGAAGCTGGTTCCTTATCTCAATCGTGAACAGTACGGCGAAGCTCCCCTCTGGCCCCGACGGTATCAGACCGATGATTACATTTCGCGCAATTACGAAAAGTACGGCAAATGGTATCCACCGGAATATGTGCCGGTTCGCCGAAAAGATGGTTCTCGGATTAGCGTGCCAAAGTTTACCCGTATCAATGCAGGAGGAGAGCTCAACTACTTGTGGTCTTACCAGATACAGCATATGTATTTCCGCTACTTTGCCTGGAACTTTGTGGGGAGAATGAGCGATATTCAGGATGCTCCAGCCGCCTTTTTCCCTTCCGAACAGCTCAAGGATCAATGGTTGTACCAGACGCCGTACAAGTTTTTGTTCCCCATCCAGTTTTTTGCTTTGCCCCTGCTTTTTGGGCTGATCGGGCTTGTGGTCCATGGATCGAAAGATCGGCGTACCGCCTTTGTGTTTTTTATCCTCTTCCTGGTTCTCGGCGTCGTTGCTGCTATTGCCCAGAATCAGCAGGAACCACAGCCGCGGGAGCGGGATTATTTCTACGCCGGGTCATTTATGGTGTGGGCGATCTGGATTGGCATTGGAGTAATGGGCGTCATTGAATGGATCAGTGCCCGGCAAAAGTCGCTCAGTGCGTGGCTGGAGTCTCGGCAGATGCCTTCTCTGTCCACAGCAGTGGTTGCCGTGATTCTGATCGTTGCGCTGCTGGCAGTGCCGGTGAATATGGCGATCGGTGGATGGGAAATCCACGATCGGTCGGAAAATTATATGCCGTTTGACTATGCCTATAACATTCTGCAAAGTGTTGAACCGGATGCGATTGTTTTTACCAATGGCGACAATGATACGTTCCCCGTCTGGTATATGCAGGATGTGGAAGGTGTTCGGCGGGACGTGCGCATTGTCAATCTCAGTCTGGGCAATACGCTGTGGTACATCTACCAGCTCAAGAATGAGTCGCCGTGGGGAGCAAAAAAGATCCCGCTGAGTTTTCCGGATGAAAAACTGCTGGCTGACGAATATAGTCCTGAAGCGCTGTCGTATGAGTTCGGACCGGCAAGGACCGTTGAGATACCGGTGAAGCCGGAGATCCTGGCACAGTTTACGGATGATACAACCATCATCAATCGAGGGGCGGTGCAGATTACTTTCACCGGTAGGCCCATGTCGAAGCGGGATGGTGAACAGATGTACTTATTCCGGGTGCAGGATTTGTTGGTGATGGATATTTTGAAGCAAACAAGATTTGAACGACCGGTGTACTATTCTTCATCTGTTGGACCGGATGCTTACTGTGGTCTGGAGGATTACTTCCGTGCGGAAGGGTTAGCCTATCGAATTTGCCCGGTTCCAGTGTCCCAAGGGATACGTTCCAACTATGCCGTCAATGAAGTAGTGATGGATCAAACCCTGTTGAACGTACTCCCGGATGAGCAGTTCTATCGTGAGTTCCACTACGGGATGAAGTTGCGGAATTTGACCGATTCTGGTGCTTACTACGATGAACCGAATCGGCGGCCTATCAGCAGTTACCGCGCTGCCTATCTCAATTACGCCTATGCGTTGTTCCGGGATTTGAACAAGCCCGAAAAGGGAGCAGCGGTACTGGATACGATGAACAGGTACATTTCGCCAGAGTTGTTCCCAATGCCGTATCCGATGAACCTGCAGGTTGCAGAATTGTATGATCGAGCGGGGAAGAAAGAGCAGGCACGGCGGTTTGCTCTTCAGACTATTCAGCAGTGTAAGCTGTTGATAGAAAAGCCGTACTTACGGGATCAGGATTACTATGCCCGAAGCTATGATCCTTACATTACTGCTGCCAGAGCTTATGAGTTGATCGAAGATTACGATGGAGCAATTGCAATGCTGGAACAGTATGTGGCAGCAACCGGCGATAAGACCACACAGGCGCGAATCGATCAGTTGCGAATTCAAAAATATGAAGTGCAGGGTGACTATAAGCAGGCGCTGCAGGTTGCAGAAGAAATTCTGACAAAGTACCAGCAGAGCGATGATCGATTGATGCGGGCACTGGTGCCAGCACTGGAGCGGAAGATAGCCGATTTGCGCCATAAACTTCAAGGCGATACGGCTGCGATTCTTCTGGATGTAGAAGGTGCAGGGAATGGACAAAGTCTTCTGCCCTGATGATTAGGATGATAAGGCGTGGAATCAAAGCAGCGGACATCCATTCAGCAACCATCAGCTAACATACCGTTTGTGTCGCTGATTATTCCCGCATACAATGAAGAGGGGCGAATCGGGAAAACGTTGCATACTGTTCTGCAGTATCTGGAGCAGCAGCCGTACGAATGGGAAGTGCTGGTTGTCGATGATGGATCGACGGACCAAACAGCGGCGGTTGTGGCACAATTTCCAGCAGTAAAGCTCTTGCAGTTACCGGAGAATCGGGGAAAAGGAGCTGCCGTGAAGGAAGGAATGTTGCACGCACGGGGCGCAATTCGGGTTTTTTCCGACGCAGATCTTTCGACCCCGATCACGGAATTGCCAAAGTTGCTGGAGTGTATCCAGTCCGGATGTGATGTCTGCATTGGGAGTCGGGCGCTTCGACCAGAGCTGGTGCGGCGGCATCAACCGTGGTACCGGGAAACAATGGGAAAAATTTTTAACGTTATTGTCCAGTTGCTGGTGATGCGGGGCATTAAGGACACGCAGTGTGGATTCAAGGCATTTCGGGCAGAGGTCGTTGAAACAGTGTTTCCGCAGCTTCAAACGATGGGCTTTGCTTTTGATGTTGAAGTGCTGTTGCTGGCTCGCCGGGCGGGATACTCCATTTGCGAAATTCCGGTACTGTGGTACAACGATGAGCGGTCCAGAGTGCATCCGATTCGAGATGCCGCCAAAATGCTCATCGAGCTGCTAAGGATTCGGTTCCGCCATTGGCGCCGTTCTCGGAACTGATATTCTGATGGCAACGCCGCTCTGGAGACGAAATCTCTGGATCCTGCTGGTAGCGCAGTCCGTGGTGATGATCGGGATCAGTGCAGCCTTTCCACTGTTGCCGCTCTACGTGCGAGAACTGGGGGTCACTGAATTACGCCAGGCACAGCGGTGGTCCGGGATCATTCAGGCAGCCCCATTTCTGGTGGCTGTTTTTGCCATTCCATTGTGGGGCACCTTGGCGGATCGCTATGGCAGGAAGTTGATGGTGCTTCGGGCGGTGCTGGGGCTGGCAATTGTGACAGGATTGATGGCGATCGTGCAGTCCGTTGAACAGTTGCTGGTGGTACGGTTGCTTCAGGGTGCTCTGACCGGTTTTATCGCCTCTGTGTTAGCCCTCATTACGGCAACGGTGCCGCCGCAGTATGCGGGGTATGCTATCAGTATGCACCAGGGATCTATCGCCGCTGGCGCGATGGTTGGTCCACTGATCGGCGGTGCACTGGCGGATTTAGTGAGCATTCGCAGTGTGTTTCTGCTGGTTGCCTGTCTGGCACTCCTCAGTACCGGCATTGTGCTGGTGGGTGTCCGTGAACCGCCGATGCGGTTGGCGACGACTGCTGGCGTGGCGGCTTTGCGGCAGAATCTTCGATATGCGCTGCGGAAGCGCCGAATTCTTCAGCTTCTGGTGATGATTGTACTTGCGCAGGCGGGCATCGTGTTTACCGTCCCTATTTTTCCGTACTATCTGGAGCATCTGGGCGCAACGCCGCACTGGCTGGCAACCATTACGGGCATAATGCTGGGGACCACAGGATTTTTTCTGGCAGCAATGGCGCCTTTCTGGGGGAGGCGGATCGATCGCTCCGGTCCGCATCGTGTGCTCCGGATCACCATACCCGCCGGAGCGCTGGCAGTTGCTGCACAGGGTATAGTGCCATCGTATTGGTGGATCCTCCCATTCCGGGTGTGGATCGGCATATTTCTGGCGGGAGTGATCCCCGCACTGTATGCAGCACTCAATCGGTGTGTGCCTCAAGAGCGCAAAGCGGGCATAATGGGCATTGGCTCCAGCGCTACGCTTCTGGGTAATCTCATAGGACCGCTTGCCAGCGGCTGGATTGCCGCTACCTGGAGTATGGAAGCGTGTTTCTTCGTTGCCGCTTTCCTGCTGTTCTGCGTCCTTGCGCTCCCCATTGCTTTCCCGCTTGTGGCGTCTGAAGAGAAGGCGGTGCCCGCGGAGGAATGTTGAGATCGCTGAAGACAGACAACGGTAACCTTTCCACTTTGCCGGCACAGAACGCCGACCTTCGCCGGCAGGAAATGCATCCTAAGGGGTGCGTTCCCGGCGAACCGGGAGCGCCGGCTTTCGCCGGCAAAGAATTCTCTCCCCCTGCGGGAGAGGGGTAGGGTGAGGGAAAATGCACACTGAAGTGTATGCTCTCAGTGGTAAGGGAGCGTTTCTACTGGGAGCGCCGACTTTAGTCGGCAAGGAACGATGCACACTAAAGTGTGCGCTCCCAGTGAATGCACACCTAAGAGTGAGCGCAAAATGTGGGTTCCCGATAGCTGCAGTGTGTGTTGGGAAGGTTCTTGAACCTGCTTGCCCTTCAATACCACATCGGGATTCCCGTTTGCGCCCGTGTTGGTAGTGAAATTGAGGAGTGGCGAGCATGCGAACGCTTCTGGTTCTGATTGCTCTCTGGGGATTGAACTTTGCGATGGCGCCGTCGCAGGATTTTCTGGATTCATTGTTGCATTCGGTTGGATGGACGCGGGATTCGCTGGGCTTTACACCGCAGGCTCGGTGGGTCCGGATGCCAGATCCCCGGCGGCTTCCATATCGGTTGCCGTTCTTTTTAGAGCTGTGGCGGCACCCGATGGGTATTTATGAGTTTGCCAAAAGTTTTTCTGAGGCAGCGGCAACGTACCTGGATCCAGAACGCCGACTCAATAATGCCGATGGCGTTTACCGTGCGCTCTACTTTCTGACCGTTGATCGATGGGTAACCGGATTTCGCCCTTATAGTGCTAACGTGGTGACGAAGTATACCGATCAATTTTCGCTGGAGAATGCGCTGATCCGGTTGTGGCAACTGGGCAAGCGATTACCGTATCGTCCTCCGTTCGGAGGGAACTATGTGAATACTGAAAAACCGTGGGATCGCTTTGTGCAGGCGGTCGATTCTTTGCTACCAGGAACGGTGCAGCGATCGCTGGCACTGCTGCTGCATAATCTGGCTGATGCCGTGTCCTGGTATCAGGTTGCAATGCGGAAGGTGCCAGCAGACGTTGCTGCTCGCGTTGTTCGGATTCGGGATCTGCATACTACCCAGTCGGATGGTACGGTGTACTATCCCGAAATTGATGATGCGATGGAGGCAGTCGACTGGCATGCTTTTCTGTATGCAGCGATCAAAAGTGTAGCGGCAACGGAAGCGTTTGTGCATACGATGCGTCCCCTCTGGATACCATCCTCCTTTCAACTGCGGCTGGAAACACCCCTGGGAGAAATTCTGCTGGGCGGAAGCGGCAATGATACGCTCCGGTCGGATCACCCGCTGCTTGTCGTGGACTTTGGAGGCAATGATACGTATTATGGCAGCGGCGCTGGGGCAGTAGCACTTCAGAATCCGGTGTCGGTGATGATCGATCTTGCCGGCGATGATCGGTATGAGACCACCGAAGATGTGAGTTTCGGCGCCGGAATTCTCGGTATTGGGGTGTTATGGGATTGTCGTGGAGATGATCGGTACCAGAGCCATAACATTACGCAGGGAAGTGGACAGGTAGGGATGGGAGTGCTGGTTGATGAAGCGGGAAATGATCAGTTCGTTGCGGGTGCAATTGCCCAGGGATCGGGAATGCTGGGCATTGGGGTGTTGCTAGATCTGGACGGGGAAGATGAATACCGGATTTTAGGGAATGGACAGGGAGATGGGGAGTTCGGAGGCATTGGCATTCTGGTTGATTATGCCGGTAACGATTTGTATTATGCGGAACCGTGGGCGGCGACTTTCAATCGCGGGGATTACCATTCGGATTATAAGGTCAATATCAGCAATGCGCAGGGATTTGGCGGCGGACGCCGGGGCGATGGTTCGGATGGACATAGCTGGGCAGGAGGACTGGGCGTGTTAGTGGATCTTGCCGGTGATGATCGGTACGTGTCGGGCAATTGGTCGATGGGAACGGCGTACTGGTTTGGCGTCGGCATTTTGCTGGATGAAGGAGGAAATGACCGATATGAGTCGTGTTACTTTACCCAGGCTTCTGGTGCCCACTTTGCAATCGGTGCGTTGATCGACGAAGCGGGTGACGATCGGCACGAGCTGTTTGAGACAATGGGTGCGGCATTGGGATTTGGCTGGGATTGTACCGTGGCGTTCTTTCTGGATCGGAGCGGGAATGATTTCTATCGGGCAAAGAAAATTTCCTTTGGAGTTTCCCAGATCCGGTCACAAGCATTCTTTTTTGAACTTGGTGGCGATGATGAATATGTGTTCGGTGCGCTAAAGAATATGTTGGGGGCGGCAACACCCTATCAGTATGCGCAGCAGTATTCTCCGTTGACAGCTTACTTTTACTGGTTGCGTTCCATCGGGCTGTTTCTGGATCTGGGTGGACAGGATCAATATCGTCCGATGGCGGGAATTGCTGGTGGTACGGTGTTTCAGAACAATAGCCGCTGGCGGACGCCGATGCCGGGTGGCAAGTCCACGGTACCGGTGCCGCCTGCGGGAAGCTATGGCATCGGTGTAGATCGGGAGGGAGGAACGATTCGGGAATTGCAATTGTGGCAAAAGAGACAGCAGAAGTAAGAAGCAGGAATTTTGCAGATGACTGCTGTCTGACCGCGATGGCAAGGGCGAGGCGATGTTCCATCAGTTTGGAGGATGTCGTGTTGTCTTATGCGTGATGGAGATGGGTTCGATCTTGATTCTGACAGATGGCGTTTTGCAGGGCTGCAACTGCGTCGCTGGGGTGATGGGGACTGCACTTGTGCAGTTGGAGAAAATCCGTATTTTTGCAGTTTGAGGAAACGAAAAAGAGATACGACCGTGAGTGGCGAGTTGATACTGTTTGTGCTGATTGCAATCTTGGCGATTGGAAGTGCGGTGGCAACGATCACGAGGCGAAATCCGGTTGCCGCAGCACTTTTTTTGGTTCTGCACTTTGCATCGCTGGCAGCATTGTACCTGTTTTTGAGTGCGCAGGTGCTGGCAGTGTTGCAGATTCTGGTTTATGCGGGCGCTATTATGGTGCTCATTCTTTTTGTGATTATGCTCCTGAATCTTGGCAAGGAGGAACAGTTGGCTGAACGCTTTCAGCCACGGGCGATTTTTGCACTGATCTTTGGCGGCTTGCTGCTTTTATTTTTAGTCGTAGCGCTTACAGCGGTGCCGATTGCGTATCCGGAAATGGCGGCAAAAGCGGCAGAGATCGGTACAATTGGTGCACTGGCACGAGAGCTTTTTACGACGTATCTTTTTCCTTTTGAAGCTGTTTCTCTGTTGCTTCTGGTTGCCGTTGTGGGCGCCATTGTACTGGCAAAGAAGAAACTGGAAATACCAGGTGCTTCCGTAGAGACGAAAGTGATTCAGAAACGGGAGGAGCAGGCAGTCGGATGAAAACCGTTCCGCTGGAATACTTTTTGCTGCTATCAGCCGTGCTCTTTTTTATTGGAATGGTGGGCGTGATTATTCGCCGAAATGCCATCGTGATTTTTATGAGTATTGAGATGATGCTCAATGCGGTGAATTTGACATTGATTGGGTTTTCAGCATATCTGGGCGATATTAGCGGACAGATTCTGGTGCTCTTTGTAATGGCAGTTGCTGCGGCTGAAGCAGCCGTTGGATTGGCGATTATTCTGGCATTGTTCCGAACGCGGCAAACGGTTTATTTCGATGAAGTTCGGCTGCTGCGATGGTGAAAAATTGACAATGTTTGCGTATGAGCGAAAAAAGTTGTAAATTTACATTTCCGTTAAATATCAAAAGCAGGGCACAAAGACCGTACGTTAGGTTACCCTTCCTACTGCACCCAATGGTTTTTGGAAAGTGGTGAAGTGTATAAAAATGTGCAGAATGATGGCGCAATTTAATGGTGTGTGTATAGAAAAAGGAGTTTTGCCTATGAAACGTGTAACGGCTTTTCTCGTGGGATTCGTTGGAATCGTCGCTTTGAATCTGCTGCTGGTGTCGAACCTCCAGGCACAGGTGCAGATTTCGGCGTTTAACACGGCCGTAACGATTGACTTTAATGGATGGCGAGGAGCGGGGTTTACTCCAACGCCGGGAGCTGGACAACTGGATTCTGATGATTGGGCGATTAGGGGACTGTCAACAGGAATCTTAAATTTCGGAGGGACGCAGACCAGCGGGGATTTCGCTCGAGGTGTCTCAACTGGTGGAGAGACAACCGGAGGATTGTACGCATTGAATGCTGGCGGTGGCGATTATCGGTTTATGATTCAACCCTCCGGAAGTGATTTTACCCCCGGAACATTGACCCTGCGAATCCAGAATAACACGGGGCAGGCAATCACGGAACTCGATGTGAGTTATGAAATTTATGTCAACAATGACCAGAATTCCAGTTATCAACTGGATTTTTCGTATTCTGCCGACGATGTAACCTATACCACTGTCGCAGCCGCTCACTATGAAACGCCGGGGAATAGCGATGCACTGGGATTTGTGCTCGGTGCAACGCGGACCGTTACCATTACCGGTATTAACATTCCCAACGGCGGGTATTTCTACCTGCGATGGACAGGGGATGATGTAACTGGTGGTTCCCGAGATGAAATTGCGCTTGACAATATTAGCATTACGGCGCCAGCACCAACGGCTAATGTTGGGATGTACGTGTTCTCCAATAACAGCACTGGAATTGCCAATCCGGGATTGGATCTGGCAAATGTGGTCTTTGGCGCCGGTACAGACGATGCACTCAGCAGCGCCATCAATTTGCCGTTTACCTTCTACTTCAATGGGCAGCCATACAATCAGGTGAAAATTTCTTCCAATGGATGGGTTGCGCTGGGTTACAACAATAGCTTTCCGTCCTCACTGTCCAGCGTGCCATTGAACGATCCTGAAAACTGGGAATTCAACAATACGCCGATGCTGGCAGTGCTCTGGGATGATTTGCGCGTTGGCAATAATGGTGCAGTCTCCTATGAAGGCAATAGCTCCGAATTTAAGGTGCGGTGGCGCTCAATGGAATGGGGGACAGCAACCAGCTTTATTACGTTTGAACTGACGTTGACGGCTTCGGGTAATGGTATTCGGTTCAGTTATGGTAGTGGGACAAACAATGCGAACCAGTCGGCAACAGTTGGATTGGTGAATGATGCGGATGAAAATGCACCGAACAATTATCTGGTGTTCAACGGCAATGTAACGCCGGGCAATGAAGTGCAGGACGCCAATGCGAATGCGAATACAAAATTGATCACGTACAACAATTTGCCGCCGGTGGTTAATTCTGTTCCCTCGATCGCTACGCAGCACTACGATGCCATTGCGGTGATCGCAGCCTCGCCGTTAGACTTTGGCAGTGTTGATGCGGATGGAGGAACGGCAACGCAAACAGTAACGCTGGTAAATGTTGGTGCGAATTCTATCACTGTGAATGGATTGGTCTTTTCGAACGCACAGTTTTCATCCAGCTACAGCGGTACTATTGCGGCTGGGGCACAGGCAACAGCCACCATTACGTTTACCGGTAACTGCCCATCCAGCGGGCTGGTAACCGGGGTTATGACGGTCAATGTTGCCAGCGGTGTTGTGATGTATCCCAACAATGGAACAAATCTCCCGCTGCAAGGGACAGAAACCCATCCGGATCTGGCGGTTTCGGGAACGCTCAATTTCCCGCAAACCTTAGTGGGATCTTCAACCTCGCTTACGATTACCCTGACAAATAATGGTACTTCCGCGTGGACCGGGACGTTGAGTCTTACGGGGACGGGTGCTGCTTCCTTTACTATTAATCCGGCAACAGTGACGGTGGATCCGGGACAGAGTGTTGATGTCACCGTAACCTTCGCTCCGACTGGCGCGGGACACGCAGCGGCGGCGGATCCGATGACGTGGATTGCCGATTACAGCGGCGTCCAGTTGGTTGTGCCGGAAGGGAATCAAACCTGTAATGGCGGTGCTGATATTGCAACGTTGAACGTCAGTGCGCAGTCGCTTGCACCACGGGTATCGATTGCAGTTCCTCTGTCAACGGATGTTCCGGGTAATCAGAGCGTCCCGACCTTAGATCTTGGAAATCGGATCTTTGGTCCCTCAGCAGGCAATCCCAGCGTTCCTGAGAGCTTTAGCGAGCAGTTTCTGGTGAAAAACACCGGAAGTGCAGACCTGACCATTGCTGCCATTACGAATTTGAACAGCGGGAACCTGAACGATCGTTTCTCCGCAACGGCTGTGCTGGTGACCGGCAGTACGAATCTGGCGCCGGGTGATGAAGCGGTCTATCGAGTCACGTATACGCCCCAGGTGACCAGCAGCGACTTTCCGTGGAGTCAGGGAACCAGCTTTGGTGTCAAGCCGTCGGTGGAAACAGGTGCAACCAGCTACTCCTTTGACGCTGTCATTACGAATAATTCACAGCCCGTCCCGACTGATGCAGGGTTCTGGCACAATTACGCCAATGGGGCAGGATCAACCTTTGGTGCCAGCGAAAATCTATCGCAAGCAGGGACATTGAATGCAACGATTCGGTTGCATCGCGGCTTTCTGCGGGCGATCAAGGCGCAGGCAAACTCCAGTGAGCAAGCACCTATTAACACCGCTGGCGTGCCGAAACTGAGCGGCAGTGGATTGGTAATCCGGGAAGGGGGTGTTGATGTTCCGGCAACAGATGTTGGTGATGCCGGAGTGGATCTGGAAGTAACTAGCTACTGGGGCGCGGTGAATGATCTGCTGCCATGGGGTGGCGTGGTTACCTTCGCTGGCGCGCCAGGGAAAACTTCTTTCTACATCGTGAACAATGGCAATGCGGTGGCAACCTTCTACGTGCGGCAATCGATCTTTGAAAACGGTGCACCGTCTGCCGCCTTTACGCTGGATGGACCATTTGCCAGTAGTGGCGTCAGCTATCAGTCGGTCACCATCAATGGTGAGTCGTATGTGCAGTTTACCTTAGAGCCGTTGTACAGTCAGGATCCAGCAGATCCAGCGAACAATCTTTCATACGTCCGATTTGATGTGGTCTTTTCGCCGACCCGTGCGAACACGCCAGATCTGAACAACATTGGTGCGGATCGAATTGGGACGATTGAAATTCTGACCGATGCTAATCTCCCAACGGGAGCGGCGCAATCAGCAAACTTGATGAATACGTACTCCATCAACGTTGTGGGACATGTCAAGTACTACGATCCAGCAATGCACGTGGGTACGGCAATTGCGGATAATGTGGACTTTGGCAAGCACGAGTTGGCTGATGCGACCAGCAGCGATAAGCCGTTGGGCTATTACGCGCCAGCAGAAGAATTAGCACGTCAGGGAATCAGCATTCCCACGTACTTCGGCGTTCGAGATACGGTGATCGTGTATACACTGGTGAACCACGGGAATGCGCCAATGCAACTTTCTGCCGGGGATGTGCAGGCATTTGCGTTGACAGGTGCCCCAGGGGCATTCCACGTTGTGAAAGTAACGACGCCTGAGTTAATCGCTGCTGCTGGAGGTAGTGCACCTGCGGATGCAGTGTTCCCGTTTGACCTCCAGCCATTAGGGTGGACAGGAACGCCGTCGCCCAGCGCATCCACAGCGCTGGTCATCTGGGTGCATTATGATGCTGGGACCCGGTCAACTGGAAGCGTCGGTGTCAGTAACGGGGTCGTGCGATTAGTGCAGAGTTTCGTTGGCGTTGAGTTTCCAACGGTCGAGTTGCAATACAGCGCCTTTGGTGAAGGGATTCGTCCCTTCCCGGTGGTCGATCCGAATGCGACCGGTGTGAGCGATGTTGTTATCGATGGTGGCTATACGCGTCCAGCGCCGGTGTACCGGGCGTGGCGTGAAGCGATCTATGACAACTACTGTGGGTTGCTCGGTGCACCTGCTAATCGGGATACGGTGCATCTGCACTTAACTGTTGGCAATGGAATTCCTGCTCCGACATCCGTTGGCAATGTCAATGATGGGGCAGTAACGCCGGTATACCTCTACTTCGATCAAGCACAGGTGTATCAGTTGGGTGGACCAGGGAATAATGTGTTTGTCCCGGCACTTTCAGATGACTTTTCAATTGACTATAACACCCCAGCCGTTATCCGTGATGCTCTGGGGAATCCAGTCAGTACAGTTGATTTGAACGCGACCCCGGTTGTCGAGTTGCCTGCTTATCATACCCTGAGCTTCGATGTCATCTTCCGCCCGTCGCAACTGATGCCGCCATCGGTTGGCTCGTTGCGCGGAGTGGTCCGCATTCCGCATTCGAATCGGAATAACGACGTCGATTTCACCTACGATGGGGATGTGTACAAGTATCTGGAGCTGATCGTCGAAGGTTCATCGTTGCGTCCAGCGCTGCGCACGGAGCTGGGGAACTTTGCGCATCAGAACTTTGGGGCGAATTACTTGCCACCAAATGCAACGGTGAACTTTGATCTACCGTATCCATACCGTCCCGGTGTATTCTCCGGAGATTCCAACTTTGTTGCTATTACACTTCGGAACAGTCAGGAAACAGGCAACGCGCCAACGGGAGCTGATTTTTCGACCGGGAAAATCGGTATCAAAGCCATCTTTATCGAGGGTGTCGACTTTCCAGACTTTGAAATTGTGGGCTTTGATCTGCCCTTCGGCGTGTGGGAGCCGAATCCGGTTGCCTATCCAGTCGATCCAGTAACCTTAGGTGCGCTGGGTGCTGGTAAGAGCTTCATCCAGTGGGTCGCTGATCTGGGTGGTGGTGCGACGGTTGGGACGCCGTATGTGCTGGATATCCAGGGAATCGAAGGAAAGCCGGCAGTGAATCTGTATGTCCACTTCAAACCGCGGCCGTTTGTTGATGGGCAGCGGAAAGCCCAGCGTCACGCGGTGCTGCGGATTATCACGACGGACATTTGTCAGCCAGAAATTGTCTTCAATCTGGAAGGAACCGCATTATTTGCCGATGTTGCGGTTGATCCGCCACAGATTGATTTCGGAAATGTGCAGCTCAATGATGTGGCGCAGCAAACGATTACCGTGACAAACAACGGGAACTTCCCGGCATACTTTGAAACCCTTACATTGCCGGGCATGAGTGGTGGTCCATTGTACTCGCATCAATTCCACTACCTGAATCTTGGGTTTGATCTATATGCAAATCAACCCAATGCATATAACCTGGTTGGCGACACCCAGACGCCGCTGTTGCCAGGACAGAGCCGGACGCTGGTGGTAGAATTCTCCCCAACGCAGGTGGGGCGTCGAGATGCGCAATTGGATGTGACATACATCCCGGACGTACCGCCAACTGTGGGGGTCAATGTGTTGCAGGTACCTATTACGGGCAAGGGAGTGAATCCGGTTACCTTAAGTCTGGATCCGAGCAACGGTATTCTGGACTTTGGCAATGTGTTTGTGGGACAGAGCGCCCAATTGACATTGAAGTTGACCAACAACGGTGATGCTGATGTTACTGTTCAACTGCCGCCGGCAAACGTCGGTCCGTTTAGTCACGATGCCGGTAGCGGGAGTGTGGTTGTTGCAGCGAATTCTTCGCTGGATATTACCTTTACCTTTACGCCAACGGCTCTGGGATCGGCATCAGCGAGCTTTACGTTCTACTCGCCTGATGCGATGGGGGATCAATATTATGAAGTGACCTGCGTTGGAAGTGGCATTTCGGCTGCTGCTTTCTCCAATGATATGATCGACTTCGGCGCGGTTCGGGTCTTTACCGAAGCTTCTTCTGAGTTGTACATTGACAACTCTGGTGGAGCTTATGATGTCGTCGCAGTCTTCAATGGCATTAGCGGACCGAATAAGTCCGAATATCGCGTCGAGTATCAAGGAGTTGAGTTGCAAGCAGGGGATGTGATTCCTGTGCTGGAAGGTGAGTCCAGCGATCCGATCATTGTTACCTTTGCGCCGAATGTGCTGCCGGAAGATCCATCACAGCCAAACATTCGGACGGCACAGTTGAACTTCACCCTTGATGGTGCCAGTGTCACCATTGATCTCAGTGGTGATGGGGCAGTGCCACAGATTGAATTCAGTGGTGCTGACATTGTCAATGGCGTGTTAGACTTTGGCACGGTCGATAAAACGGTTGGAGCACAGCGAACGGTAACGGTCACGAACGTTGGACGATATCCGCTGGCAATTACCCAGTTGGCGATCATTGGTGCTCACGCCGATGCCTTCCAATTGGCAGCACCATCTGGTATTGAAGTTGGTGCGGGAGAATCCTTCGATGTTGTTGTGACCTTGCTACCAGGTAACGAGCTGGATATTACCGATGCCCGGTTGATTGCGGAGTCGAATTCTATCCAGCCGCGGAGCGTTGAGTTGCGCGGATTGCGAGCAGTGCCGGGCGTTGCTTTGAGCTCGACATCCGTGGAGTTTGGTGATGTGCGCGTTGGAGAAGTCAGCAATCAGGTGCTGACGATTCGTAATGCCACCGGGTTGCCTGTGGAAGTGCGTGGCTTGAGTTTGAGTGGACCGGCGCAAGCAGACTTTACCATTGTCAGCGTGTCAGAGCAGTTGCCAACGACCCTGCAGGGTGAGGAAGAAGTGGTCGTTACGCTGCGCTTTGTGCCAACCGAAGCTGGTGATAAGTTTGCCCGGTTGTATGTGGAAACGAATACTGGACAGGCAGAAGTTCAGTTGTATGGACGTGCAGTGGCGCCGGGCGTGGCACTGAGTGCGCAAACACTGAACTTCGGTAGCCTGCCGGTTGGTCGGTCCCGTGAAATGTCGCTGAGCATTACCAATACGGGAACGGCGCCGCTGGTGGTGTACTCGGTGAAGGTTGAAGGCGAAGATGCGGAGATGTTCCGTGCAGACAATACCGTTGGCTTCACACTCCAGCCCGGTGCATCGCAGACGGTACGGGTAACCTTTACGCCGTTGAGCAGTGGACTGAAATACGCTTTCCTCCGCTTTGTGACCGATGAGTATGGCGTCATTAGTGCGACGTTGATGGGAATTGGTGGTGCGCCGGAAATCAGCGTTGCCTCCACGCTGGACTTCGGTGAAGTAACGCCGAATAGCTTCCGTGAGCTGCAACTGACCATTACCAACAACGGTGATGCTCCATTAGAGATCAGTGAAGCGTTGATCGTTGGTCCAGCACAGGATGAATTCAGCATCCAGACGCCGACACCGATTTTGATCGCTTCGGGTAGTACGGGAATGCTCACAATTCGCTTTGCACCAACGACTGGTGGTGAAAAACAGGCGACCTTGCGGTTGATCAACAACACGGGTGTTCCGGCAGAGGTACAGTTGGTCGGTCGGGCAACGGTGACCAGCGTGGATACAGAACAGCCGGCAGACGTTGCTGAAACGGCTATCCTGCACGTTGACCCAATGCCAGTACAGGGAAGCGCCCGAATTACCTACGTAACCTCGCAGGCGGGTGCTGTGCGACTGGCACTGTACGATGCAGCCGGTCGGGAAATTCTCCGCCTGTATGAAGGCGTCGTTACGGCTGGACAGCATACACTGACGGTTGAATTGCCAGCCAGTATTGCTTCGGGATCGTACTTCTTGCGGATGGATGCTGGCGGTAGCACGGTGACCTATCCGGTGACAGTAGCGAAGTAGAACGTGGGGGCGGCTCTACAGCATTGGCTGTAGAAGCTATAGAGGCGCCCCTCCTGATGGGGAGGGGCGCTTTTTTGTTTTTGGAGTGTCAGTGCCGTAATAGCAGCGCTCTCTATCTGCACAATGGAAAGGAGTCAACGATAGACTCAGGGAGGCAAGAGGTGATGCAGGAACATCTGGCGATACAGCAGCTTTTTCAAGTCGTTGGAGATTTATCGCAGCGGCTTGATGGTGAGCAGCCGGTAGCGGTGATCCTCATTCATTATGGGGAGTTGGGGCTCAAAGGGAAGAATCGCCCGCGGTTTGAACAAAAGCTACTGCGTAACATTCGACAGGCATTGCAGGGGCTAAAGCTCCCGGCTCCACAGCGGTTGTATGGTCGTTTCCTGCTACGATTGCCCGCCGGGAGTGAGGAGAACGCCGCAGAAG
>JALWUI010000043.1 GCA_027082775.1 Candidatus Kapaibacterium sp. | reverse complement strand
ACGCACCCCTCCGGCGGCAGCTTGCTCAGAATATTCAGCGGTTTGCCCGACCAGATGCTGCAGAAGCCATTGCGCAGGAACTGGAAAAATTTTTACCATAATCCTTGATGGGCGCTCACTGCTCCCATTGTTGACTTTCCGTTCGACAGAGCACTGCTGCCATTCCTACGGCAAAGCGATGAAAGCTACGCTGGGCTGGCTACGTTCCGACACTGGGCGGGATCTGCTGCCTCCATCACCTTCCGCGTATCAGACTCTGGATTGGCTACGTTCCGACACTGGGAACGCCGACTTTAGCCGGCAACAAATGCACCCTAAGAGCCTACGCTCCCAGTAGATGCACGCTAAGGCGTGCGCTTCCAATCCAATGGTAGGGGCGAAGCGGCGCTTGCCTCTACGGGCGACCAGCTGGGTCGCCCCTACAGATGCAAAAATTCTTTCTCCCTCATAGCAGAGGATTCGGGTGAGGGCAATGCACACTGAGGTATACGCTCCCAGTAGATACACCCTAAGAGCGTGCGTTTTCAGCGAACTGAGAGCATCCCACTGGGAGCGCCGACTTTAGTCGGCAGAAGGTACAAGGATGCACACTGAAGCGTGTGCTTCCGGTGCAATACGTAGGGGCGAAGCGGCACTTGCCTCTACGGGCGACCAGCCGGGCCGCCCCTACAGATGCAAAAATTCTTTCTCCCTCATAGGAGAGGATTCGGGTGAGGGCAATGGGTGCTGAAGTGTGCTCTTTCGGTAAGTAGGAACGCCAACAACTGGGAGCGCCGGCTTTAGCCGGCAAAAAGTATACGGCAAAAAGAGCGCATTGAAGTGAGTGCTCCCAGCAGCAGAGAGCGCCTCTACTGGGAGCGCTGGCTTTAGCCGGCAGAAACCAACGGAAGCCACCCTGGGTTTGGCTACGTTCCCAAAGATCGCTAATTTTGTCTTTGTCAGGATCCGGAGAAAGGTACAGCAAAGGCAATGTCCGAAAGGTATTCGCACAAAGCAGCAGCTTCTTCTATCTCCGTCTTTCCTTACCGGCTGGACATCTACTGGAAAGCCTTGGCAATCTATGCTACAACTTTCATTGTTTACGCCATTGTTCGAGGCACCATTCAATCCACCAATTTCTCGATCACATACGATCCCATTCTGCTCATCCTGCTCGTTTTCATCCTTTTAGGCGTTCTGGCGGTGAGCATCCACTCATTCCTGCGGCGGCGGATCGTGATCACACCGGAGGAAATTCGCATTGAGAATCGCCTCCGCTCCCTGCGTATCCCTCTGGCTGAAATCCGATCGATCCGGTTTCGACAGCCGAGGCTGTCGCGTGGTGGTCCCCAGTATCGGGTCGTTGCCATCTACTTACGCCGGCGACGTCGCCCGGTTCGCATTCGTCCCGGACTATACGAAAACGAGCAACAGCTTGTCGAGTTACTGCAAGCACTCAAACAACAGCTTCATCCTCGATGAAAAGGTGGTTCTGGCTACTTGCCACTTGTTTTCCTCTTCATTTGTGGGCAACCATTCCCAGCAATTTTGATGTGTTGATGGATGTTTATGAGCGCTATATCCAGCACCTGCTACATCACTGGCTGATTCAACAATGCGACTCGCTGTCTATCGAATTCACACCACACGCAGCAGCACCTATCTTGCGGAATCGATTCATTCATCTTGCGCATCCGATATTGCCCATTGCAACGTCCCGCACCCGTTGCCATTTGTTATTCAGCATTGAACACTTCGAAGTGGTTTATTACCCGCACCCCCGCGACGAAGATTCCCTTCTCTGCCTCTTTCGATGGAAGATCTTCCCTGTTCTTACCATCAATGGCAGAACGATCCCTTTAGTCCCTTTAGACACGACCGCTACCCTGTCGAGCGCTCGCCAGGACGTACCACTTCGGGAACAGCCGTCTTATCCATTCACCACCGCTGCTCTGCCGGCAAATGCTGGCAATTCCTTCTGGGAGCAGATAGGAACACCCCTTTTATTCCTCACCTCTTCGGTGTTAGCCGTCATACTGTTCTTTACATTGCGATCTCAATAACAGGCAATCGAACTATGGCTTTTGAAATCGTTACAGCGCAACCGGAGCACATTGACCAGCTCAGCCGGCTCTTCGCGCACGCTCACAATGACTACTATGTCGCCTTCCTCCCGCACTTCTTTCGCCCTGTACCACCGGACTTCTGGCGCGACCGCTTGCTCAAAGCATTAGACACCCCGAACTACCACATCTTTGTTGTAATGGACACCGATCATCAGGCGTGTGCCGGTTTCAGCGAAATTTTTATTCGGAACACCACGGTGCCTTATATCATCCCGGAGCGCCGATTGGTGATCAACAACATTTACATCGATCCCCACTACCGTCGCCGGGGTTTAGCATCACTACTGCTGGAGCATATCCAGCTCTTTGCCAGAAAGCATCACATTACCACTCTGGAATTAGAAGTCGCCAGTGTGAACACGGCTGCTCAGCGGCTGTATGCTCGCTTTGGATTCACCCCCCGAACGATCACGATGGAGCAACGCCTCTCTGACCGCTAATTGCTACAGAAACCGTATTTTTGCGGCTTGCACGAAACAAAAAGCAGGGTTGCAATGCGATATTCACAGGCTTTTATCCCAACTCTTCGGGAAGTTCCCAGTGAGGCGCAAATTCCCTCACACCAGCTTATGCTCCGCTCCGGGATGATTCGGCAGGTGGCTGCCGGGGTCTACTCCTTTTTGCCGCTGGGTTACCGGGTGGTCAAAAAAGTCATCGCAATCTTGCAGGAAGAAATGGACCGTATTGGCGGACAGGAATTCCACCTTCCGGCACTGAACCCCATCGAAATATGGGAAGCAACGGATCGAGTTGCAGCGATGGGCGATGTGCTCTTTCGCCTTGAAAACCGCCGCAACCTGGTATTAGCGCCAACGCACGAAGAAATTATCACCTACCACGCCCGCCAGCATATTAAGTCCTACAAAGAACTTCCTCAAATCTGGTATCAAATCCAGACAAAATTCCGCAACGAACCGCGCCCGCGCTCCGGCGTACTTCGTGGCCGCCAGTTCCTGATGAAAGATTCGTACTCGCTGGACGCAACATGGGAAGGATTGGACCAGAGCTACCAAAAACACTACGAAGCATATCACCGCATTTTTTCCCGTGCCGGGCTTCGGTTCTTCGTCGTTGGCGCCTCCTCCGGCGCAATGGGCGGTAGTGCTTCACAGGAGTTTATGGTTGAATCTCCCTATGGCGAAGATACGTGCGCGCTCTGCGATCACTGTGGATATGCCGCAAACTTAGAAGTAGCCACCTCGGCACTGTCACCTGTTCCCCGTCTTGACCCCTCGCCACCGCTGGAACTCTTCCCAACTCCCCACGCCAAAACGATCAATGATCTCATAGAACAATTCGGCGTTCCGGAGGAACGATGCGCAAAATCCGTTGTCTACATCGTCAACTCACAGCCGGTACTCATCCTTATGCGCGGCAATGACGAGCTGAATGAAGAAAAACTGGCTGCTGCTCTTCAAACAACCCAATTCCGTCCGGCTGAACCTGAAGAAATTGAGGACATCTTTGGCGCAGCACCCGGTAGCATTGGTCCAATTGACGTACCAGACAGTGTTCGCATTCTTGCAGATACGCTCCTGCGGGAAACCAACGGGTTGATTTCCGGTGCAAACAAAGATGGCTACCACTACAAAAACATCGATCTGGTACGGGACGTGGGCATCATTGAATATTTCGATCTCCGAACGGTTCGCGAGCACGAACCCTGTCCTCAATGTCAGCAGCCGCTGCGGATCGTTCGAGCAATTGAAATTGGCCACATTTTCAAACTGGGAACGAAATATTCCGAAGCGCTTGGGGCCACCATCCTTTTGGAGGATGGCTCGGAACAACCCATTATTATGGGAAGTTACGGCATCGGGGTCGAGCGCATCATTGCCTGTTACATTGAGCAGAATCACGATGACAAAGGCATTGTCTGGAATCCTGCCCTTGCGCCCTATGACCTTTCGCTCATTGGCATCAACGTACACAAAGATTCAGCCGTGCGGGATATCGCTGAAAAACTCTACGAGCAGCTCCAGCAAGCAAACTTCTCTGTCCTCTTCGATGACCGATCTGCCTCCGCAGGGATCAAATTCAATGACGCTGATCTCTTAGGTTTCCCTCTCCAGCTTATCGTCGGACCTCGAACGCTGAAGGAACAGACAGTGGAAATCAAGATTCGGCGCTCCGGCGAGCGGCTGCACGTTCCCTTAGACGCAGTGATCTCCACAGTTCAAGAACAGTACCACAAACTCTCTGAAGCGGAAATATGACCCAGCCGTTATCGCCGTCGCCACAATCTTCTCCCAGCCCGCTTTTTCTCTATCTCTTCCGCCTCTGGAAAAAGCGACGAATGGTACTGATCCTCGTTCCATTGATTTCGATGGTTTTGATGGCACTGTACGCTTTGTTCGGAATGAAGGTGTGGTACAAAGCCACGGTGACTGCTTTTCCGCCCTCCACCGGTGAAGGAGGAGGATTGGCTGGATTGCTGGGAGGATTAGCGCCGGGGTTTCCGGGATTGGAACTGACCAAGCTGGGAGCAAAAGAGGGGATATACTCTCCACTGGTTCTGCTCCAGAGTCGCCGAATGATCGACACTCTGATTGATCTGTACCATTTAGCAGACGTCTATGAACTTCCTGATTCCCCACGGGTGAAACTCCGCAAATACGTGGCTTCTGATATCGATGTTTCCTTCGAGCGCGAAGGCAATTACGTCATCAGCGTTTATCATACCGACCCAATTGTTGCCGCCGATATGGCAAATCGAATGGTAGAGATCGCCAACAAATTTGCGTCAGAGCTCTTTCAGCGTGAATACCGCTGGCAAATTGACTTCCTGGAACAACGCCTGGCAACAATCGAGCGTTCACTGGCTGCCGCTCGTGACAGCCTCGTTCAATTTGCCCAGCAATACCAGATTGTAGAACCCGAAACGCAGGTGAAAACAGCCATTGAAAGCATAGCCGATCTGCGGGCAGAAATCACGAAATATCAGATCCAGCTTGAACTGCTGCGCCAGGCATATGGTCCCAACGACCCTGCTGTGCAGGCACAGGAAAAAATTCTCCAAGACCTTCAGTCTCGCCTTGTCCGAATGGAAACGCAGCCCGGTTACTTCGGCAATTTCCCGCTTCAAAAAGGCGCATCGGTAGCGCTCCGCTATATGGAGCTGCTCACCAATGTTGAAACGTACTATCGAATCAAGGCATTCTTAATCCCGATGCTGGAGGAGACTAAAGTCAAAGCACAGCGGTTTAAACGCATCCTGAACGTGCTGGATCCTGCTGTGCCTCCCGATATGAAGGCACGTCCGAAGCGCTCACTGTACGTACTGGGAACAGGCGTAGCAACCTTTCTGCTACTTCTGATGGGATTTATTGCGCACGAACGGTACCAGTTTTATCGGAAATCGATGCAAAAGTCTAATTCTTCCGGGCATCCAGTTGCGCAATCATAGCCCGTAGCTCATCCTCGGAAAGCTCATACCGCTCACCGCAATACTTGCACACCAATTCTCGATGACCATCCTGGAGCATTCCGCGCAATTCTTCCACACCCAGCATCAACAAAGCAGCTTTGAAACGATCTTTGGAACAGCGGCAGAAAAAATCCACCGGAGTGCTGTCCACCTGCTGAAGCGGGAAAGGAACTAAGGTTGCCGCAATCTCGGGCGGCATATATCCCTGCTGAAAAAGCGTAGTGAGCGAACGAAACATCCGTAATTGATCTTCCACTCCCTGAATTTCCGGCTCGGTTGCGCCCGGCAAAGTCTGAATCAAAACCCCTCCCGACTGCTCAATGGTGCCTTCTTCATCGATCGTTACGTCCAGTAAGACCACGGAAGGTACTTGCTCAGAACGCCACAGGTAATACGCTACATCCGAGCTGATGTCCCCTCGTCGCAGCTCCACAATGCCCGTCACTGGCTCCACGCGGTTATACAAAATCCTGGACACTCGAAGTACCCCAACGCCGAGCGCATCCCCCAATCGCACATTTTGCTGCGAGAAGTCTAAGGTAGCAGCAGGATTGGCAACATATCCCCGCACCTCTCCAACCTTCAAAGCCTCTGCTAAGACTTTCCGCAAAGGACCATTCCCCATTGCTTCAATAACTACTCGTTCCTCGCCTTTGAGAAAAGATGCCAGGAGTGAAGATGCTGCCATCGTCTTTGCCAGCATTACGGCTGCCAGCGGTGATAATTGATGTCGTTGCTGCGCCGTTTGCGCCGCTCGTGTGTTTTTGACCACCGACACCCGGAAATGCCCGCTTTCCGCAATAAAGCGCACAACTTGATCCCGTTCTCGATATGCCCGCTTTAATGCTTCAACCCGTTCCGTCATAGGAGCTCCTCCCCTTGAAAACGCTCTTTGCTACTTAATGCCATAAACGGCAATTGATCAGCAAAAGTGCAATACCTCTCTGCATATGCTATACCACAATCTCTTCCTGTTCGTTCTCTGCACACACAGTGGTTAAAAACATTCAGGCATTCAATGCTCCGAATCATTATTGTGACGATATGTGGTTTCCTTGTTGCCACATCTGCGTTTGCACAACCCATCACAGCAGAACACGCCGAGCAATATCGAGTTATCCAGACTCCCAATGGGATCGAACGTTTACTTTTGGGCAATGTGCATATCCGCATCGGTGCGCTGGAAATCTTCGCTGACAGCGTCAGGGAACAACCCGCCAGAGCGCTGATTATCCTGCGGGGCAATGTCCGCATCTATCGAGACTCCTTGCACATCGCTGCCCCAATTCTCTACTACAACCGAAAAATGCAAACAATGGATGCCCCCAAGGGGGTCACCATCGCGGATTCGGCTATGCGGGTAACCGCTCAATCCGGTATCTATTTTCGCTCCAACGACCATATCCAGCTTTCTGGTGCTGTTCATATTGCAGCGGACTCCTTACTGCTCCTTGCCGAGGTCGTCCACTATTGGCGCCGCTCCCAAAAGTTCAGAGCCATAGGAAACGTCCAGTTACTACGAAAACCAGACCGTTTTCTCATCGCAGATTCAGTCAGCGGAGATTTGGCAACAGATTGTTACACTGCTTCGGGGAATGTACAGGCGTGGTCTTTCTTCCCATCATCTGCCGATACCACGTTCCTTCAGGCAGCCTCCTTATATCTTTGTGCTGACACGCTTCGTGCGAAGGAAAGTGTCGTCGTTGTCACCGATCAATTCCGATGTCGCACCGGAACACTTTTCCAGATAGACTCCACACTGCTCCTCTTTCCGGAAACACGCATCTGGTTAGATTCGACCGTTCTTCAGGCAGATTCCGTCGTTTATCGGCAGCTCAACGATTCGACAGATCAACTCACAGCGTGGCGCAATGCGTCAGTGCTCCTTCCGACATCAGCGCAATTCCCAGACCGATGGCACTTGTTAAAAAGCGAATACCTTTGTATTACCACCATCAAAGACGCCCCGACAACGATCCTTGCCCATACCGATGCTTACAGCCGGTACTTCCTTTTTGACGAATCGCAACAACCGGCAGGAGTTGTTGAACACAAAGCAGATACAATCACCATCGCTTTCCAGCACAAAAAACCTGTGATCGTGGCACATCTCCATAAGGCTTACGGACAATTTCTCCCTGAATCACTCATCGATACCCATCCGCAACTTCTGCAATCGGCTTCTCCTTTGCGTTCGATGCCCTCCCGTCCCTCTCCAGCTTCTCTGTTACGAGGATTTCTCAGTCAATTTCAGCGTGCTCCTTTCCACGTTGCACAACACCCATAAGCTGCGGCGCCCGATAACAACGTTCCATCAAGAAAACACCATTGTGATCCATCGACAACCTCTCCGCGAACAAAAAAAGGGGTGCCGGATGGCACCCCTTTCGCTCTATTCACACCTGCCTGATCCCTTACTTCACTACCTCTATCTTCACCCGTGCTTCCGCCTGCCCCTGCCGTAATACCACCACATACATCCCACTGCTCAATCCATTCCCGATCCGCACCCGATGCTCGCCGCTTCCTACTTCCCCTTCACTCCACCGCTTCACTACCTTCCCGCTCATATCATACACCTCCACTTCGACCTCCCCGCTTCCGCTCACCCGATACACCACCGCTCCTTCCCCTCTCACCGGCAAAGGCTCCACTCTCACCACCGCAATCCCGCTCCCTGCTTCCACTCCGCCAAC
>JALWUI010000042.1 GCA_027082775.1 Candidatus Kapaibacterium sp. | reverse complement strand
CTGTATCGGCAGGGGCGTATCAAGCGGTGAAGCAGATGGTGCTGGTCAGGTAGCGAAACGGTGCAAGGATCCTTGCAATTATCCCGGATCTATGTCCCACTTCAGTTCGTACCTACCCAGGAGTGCTGCTTCAGAGCGTGCATCACGGGGAATGCTTTCTTCCGTGTGCAATTCCCCTCACTCTACCCCTCTCCCGGAGGGAGAGGGAACTCCTGTGCCGGCGAAAGTCAGCGCTCTCCGTAACACACTGGTGAAAGCTGGTGCTCGCGGTAGGGTTAGCAACACACCGTACCATCGCCTTCGATAGAACAACCCTCTGGATTGCCAGGATAAGCCAGAGGATTGTCCTCTTATCTTTTCTTCCCGGCCGGAGCTGGGTTCCCCTTCCGGCGCTCTGCTCCTCGCCTGACGTGCAGTAATACCTCGACACCGTAAAATCGGTAGTGAGAACGAACTGTGTGCGTCGCCCGCAGCGTTTGCAGAATGACTCCCGCAGGATCGTACTGGTGCAGTGGAGAAAAGACATACCAGAGGCGATCATACTGGTGCGCCAGCATCTGCACCGTATCTGCATCCAGTTTCTGAAGCTTTCGGGGGATGACGGGAAAGCGGTACACCTGTAGATCTGTTCGGCGGGCGTAGTACTGGTAGGCATCGCTGAGAAAGCCCGGCTGGAACAGCACAGCATCTCCCGACTGCGCCTGCTCTTCGATCATCCGCACTGCTTCCCGCCACTGCTCTTTATGCGGTTCTGCAAAAAGGCGGAGCAGCAAAATGACCAACGCAAAGCTCAAGGCTGCAAACAGCCAGCGCGACGTTCGCTCTGAGAGCCGCGTGAATCCCACCACTGTCAACAGGAGCGCAGCGGGATAGAGTCCAATAAAATAGCGATGGACCCAGAGCGGCATCCACGTCAATGAAAGCAGTGCAACGACTACAAGCGGCAGCCACAGCCACAGATGAAGCAGCGCTATGCTACGATCGTGCCCTGTCCAAACTCTCCCCACGCTCACAGCGACAGCTCCCCACAGAATACCAGCGCTCAGGGCAACCGCAATGCTCCACACCAGACTGACTCCCTGGAGGGCGACTGCAAAGTTTTTCGGAAATGGAGGCACCCAGCCGGCAAACAGCAGTGCCAGGCCAACCGGCGCTTTCCACGATAGCGGGGCAATCCAGTGTTTTTGCGCCAGGCGACCATCGAGCATCCACTCATACCAGTGGAAGAGCCAGGGTAGAAACAGCAGTCCGGCGATGATAGCGGGACGCAGCAACCGCCATCGCTTTCGGCGTTGAGCATACAGCCCCACGGCACTTATCCACAGAAGCAGGAGAAATCCCCCGTAAGGATGGGTGTACAGTGCCAAAGTCAAAGGAATAACACTCCATTGCACCGACTGTTCGTTCCCTTCCAGTCCCTGCCACAACGCAATCATTCCCCACAACCAGAGCACCCACAGCAGCGCATACATCCGTGCTTCCTGGGATGCTGCAACGAGCATCGGCGACAGGGCAAACAGCAGCACCGCTTTCCACTGCCACGGTGGGGGCAGTAGCAGGCGAGCCAGGCGGAGAAACAGCACCAGTGCTATGCTCCCCATTACTGCCGAGAAAGACCGCATTCCCCACTCGGACAGTCCCCACAGACGGGACCATCCCCACAACGTCACAAAATACAAAGGCGGACTGATTTCTTCGTGCAGTATCTTCTGCCAGAGCGCAGCGAAGCTTTCCTCCCGGATCAGTTTCGCCGTTGCTATTTCATCGACCCACAAACTTTCACGATCCAACTGAAAGAAACGCAGTCCAATGCCGAGCACCACAATGGTTATCAGCAGCCATAATTGCTGCCGTACATCGCCATTACCCAGCCAACGGTCAAAATACCGCCCCTTTTTCATCCGTTTTTGTTACCGCATTGGAACATGTGCAAAAACAAAGATCGCTTGAAGCGTGAAGCAACTCTTTACCAGAAAGCCTGACGAACGGGAATTATATCCCGAATTGTTCCGCAACCGACCGCCAAAGATCACGCTGGGGAGCATTATCTCGCAGGCAATTCTGAAAACGGCAATTTTAATCATCGCCATCTGGTTTATCTTCGAACAGTTTGATCTTCTGGGTTACTGGTGGGTCGCTCTTTTTCTCCTGTGGTTCCTCGTTGTATACCCGGCTTTTCGCCAATACGAACAGTATCGCCAGATCGAAGCATCAGTACGCAAAGAAATCATCTGTGCAACCTGCCGGTATTACGATCCTTCCGGGATCATCTGCACACTCTACGATGAACACGTTGGACCGAACAACATTCCGTGTGAAGGATTAGCCTGGGAATGGCGGGCACCCGACGATCCTGAATGAGTTTTGCCATTCAGGTTCATTTATTCCTCCATACCGTCGCGCCGTCGCCAGCGCCATTCCTGCCAGTATACTTTCCACACGCTGGGAGGCGCTGCTGAAGAAGGAACGGAGCGATGGTCAAAATACGCTTCCGTCAATTGCCGAATCGGTATCACCGGTGAGGACGCCAGCAATTGCCGGGCAACAGCACCCGCCTGCTGTGTCAATCCCCGCAGATCCAGCCAGTGGACAATACGCCACCGTTCTCGCCAGCGCTGCAGGGAATCGATAGGCTGGCGGGAGATCACCGACAGGGTCAATGGCGAACTTCGATACACCCTGCCACTGCTCTCCACCACTTCTCCCCATATCCGATACTGCCCAATGGGCAAAGCGGCGATGGCAGCGGGCGCAAATGCAAACACCAGAAACTGTTTTCCTTCTCCCTTCCACTGCACTGGCTCTATGGTGGGTGTCAACAACTGTGCGCCGATGGAATCAACGAAGTGAATGGCTTTCCACCGAAAGGAATCAGGCTGAATCTCCAGCCGCAAAAACAGCGGACTGCCTTCCCAGAGGAACATTTCCGCTCCCATTCGCCAATCCCAGCGTAAACGGATGATGGGCTCACCGGCAAATGCTGAAGAACCTGCCAATATCATACAGAACCAGAGCACTGTGATGAGCTGCGGCATCAGGATGCTCAGCGTCTTCTGTCGTCGGTGAGAGCTTCGGTAAGCGGTTCTGCGCCGATTCATCATTCCTCTCCAGCTACCGGGCAACGGGTTCGTGTGCCAGATACGGTTCGGATACTTCAACGATTTTTTGAATCACGTCTTCCAGACGCCATCCTTTGACCCGGGCGCCTGCGGCATTCAAATGCCCGCCACCGCCGAAAGCGCCAGCAATCTTATTAGCTGGGATAGCTCCTTTGGATCGAAACGACATTTTGATCATTTCTGGCAATTCAACAACCAGCACGCCCACGCGCACGCCTTTGACCATCAGCGTGTACTCCACAAAGCCTTCGGTATCTTCTGGTTGTGCCTGATGCTGCTGGAACGCCTGATACGGCAGCGCCATAATGCACAACTGCCCGTGATGATATGTTGCCATTGTTGAAAGCCCTTCTCCCAGCAAACGCACTTTGGCAACAGACATCTGATTGTAAATCTGTTCGGCGACATAGGCAGGATCTGCGCCGTGATCGATTAACTCGGCAACTATTCGATGCACAATAGCATCAGTTCGGGGAAATCGAAATCCGCCTGTATCTGTCATCAAAGCAGCATAAAGAGGTTCAGCGATCAACCGATCCACCTGTTCCAACCGGTACTGGAACAGGTGGAGCAGCAGCAACCACACCAACTCCCCGGTTGAACTGGCATCAGGATCACTGATGATGAGATCCGCTTCCAGCGAACGATTGGTATGATGATCGATGAGGATAGTGGGACATCGGAGCTGTCGCACATATTCGTAAATGCCTGCCAGCCGGGTTGGGGTGCTCACATCTGCAAAAATCACCAAATCTGGTGACGGTGTTTGTTGCGCAACCTCACTGGAAAAAACCTGGATCCTGTCCGTTCCCGGTAGAAACTGCAACGCTGGCGGCACTGGGGAAGGATTCCACAGCAGACATTGCTTGCCAAACTTCTGCAACGCCCAGTACAGTGCCAATTGTGAGCCTATCGCATCGCCGTCAGCACTCAGATGGGTGGTAATCACAATCCTTTGTGCCTGTTGAATCCGGAGTGCCGCCTGTTGAATAAGAGGCTGGAGCGGTGCATATTCCGGCAGCGTATAGATCTTTTCCCAATTGACCATCCTGTTGCCTTCTTGTCGATCTGCTGAAAATGAAAACAGCGAAAATACGTATTATTGCGCAATTTGCAGATACAAACACACGCAATGCAAGGGATGCAGAAACGATTGACGCGCCTGCTTTATTCGCCAACGGTTATCACCATCGCAGCAACCATTGCTTTTCTGGTGCTTTTTAGTCTGACGGCTCTGTGGATATTCTCAACCTTCCTGATGCCTGCATACATTGAGAGCAATCACATTGTGAAAGTTCCTCCTCTGATTGGCTTGCCGCTGGCAAAAGCGGAAGACACGTTACAGGCTCTGCATCTGGTCCCTGCTGTCACGGCTTCTTACTACAGCGACCTGTATCCAGAAGGCAGCGTGATTGCACAATTGCCCTATCCTGAAACAGAAGTCAAAGAAGGACGAAAAATTTACCTGACCATCAGCCGGGGCAAGCTACTGCCGAAAATGCCGTATCTGGTAGGACTTCGGCTGCCGGAAGCAAAGGCTATGCTGCTCCGTTTTGGATTGAAAATTGATAGCCTCCAGTTCGTCCACATCGACACGGTCGCTCCCAGTACGGTCGTTGCGCACAACATTCCGCCCTCCACGCCTGTCACGCCTGATTCCAGCATCATTTTGACAGTCAATCTGGAGAAATCAATCACCGTTGTTGTTCCCAATCTGGTAGGATTGCCACAGGTAGAGGCAGAAAAGCAACTGGTTTATCATCGTCTCCGGATCGGTGCCCTTCGCTACGAAGTAGATCACACCTTTCTTCCCGGCACCGTCATCGATCAATATCCACGCCCAGGTGACACGGTGCGACGCTACACACCTGTTTCACTGGTCATTGCCGTCGAATAATGCGCCTGATTCTCATCCGCCACGCAGATGCAGCGCCACCGATTGCAGGGCAGGCTGACGCAGAACGTCCACTCAGCACAGTCGGGAAGGAACAGGCACAACAGCTTGCCCGCTTTCTCCATCGTCAGCAACTCTGTCCATCGCTCCTTCTCTGTAGTCCATACCAGCGCGCCCGGCAAACGGCCGAACCGCTCCAGAGAATCTGCGGCTCTGAGATCTGGATGGACTCAGCGCTAACGCCGACCAGCAATGTGGAAGATGCCTACAACCTTCTGGTCCAATTCCAGTCTTTGCCTATCCTGGGCTGTATCACTCATCAACCTTTGATCGGACATCTTGCAGCAATCCTATTGCGCTGTTCCTCCCTGTCCATCGCCATTCCACCAGCGGCGGCGCTGGTCTTGGAGCTTTCCCGACAGAGTGGACAACTGGCTGCAACGCTCCTTGCGTTTTATCCTCCAGCGAGAATACCTTGAGTACTTTGAGCAATCACCACCGTAAAGTTTTCCTCCCGATTCCTCCACTGGAAGTATTCCCTCCGGGCAAAGCAAAAGCTCAATGTGCAGCTTTCGCCATCTGGGTCGACGGCTCTTCTGCCGCCTTACCACGCTGTCGCCTGGGCAAGATCACCATAAACTCCGTTCCTTTTCCAACTTCGGATTCTACCATCAACTGCCCGTTATGGAGGCGCACAAAGTTCCGTACGATCACCAACCCCAACCCTGTACTCTTTTCCCCCTCTGTTCCCAGCCTTCGTCGATCAGGTGACTCAGTAAACAAAATGGGCATCATTTCTTCCGGTATCCCGATTCCCGTGTCCCGAACCCGAATCTTAACGTAATCCGGCTCTTCTTCCAGTATTACCGACACCTTCCCACCTCGCGGCGTAAACTTAATGGCATTCGAAACCAGATTGTTAACAATCTGCAAGAGCTTCGGTCGATCTGCTTCAATCCACAACTCGTCGCGTTCTTCCGGACAAATCAACTGAAGCTCAACGCCCTTTTTGTATGCCAGCATCCGGAATGTCTCCACCGAGCGGAGCAGTAATTCCAGCAATTCCACCTGTTCAAAATTCGCCTGCATCCCCACCGATTCTCCTTTGATCAGTTCCAGCAAGTCATTGGTGATGTGAAGCACCTGATCAACTGTTTCTATAATCGTCGCCGCATACTGCCGTACTTTCTCAACTTCCTGGGCATCATCCTCATTGCGCAGCAATTCTGCGATTCCTTTAATAGAAGCCAGCGGGGAACGCAAATCGTGGGAGAGCACTCCCAGGAACCTCCGCTGCTGCTGATACATCGATTGCAACTCCTCCAGATTCTGCTGATACTCCCGTTCTATTCGCAAAAACCGAAGCAGCGAGCGAATCTTTGCTTTCGTCTCAACGTACCGCAAAGGTTTAAGCAAATACTCCCGAATGCCCAGTTCATACGCTCGCGCAATGGTGGACACATCGTTAACAGCACTAATAATCACGATATCGACCGGGATCCTCTTTTCTGCGATCCACTCCAGAACTTCCAGTCCATTGAGATCAGGCAACAGTACATCCAGAAACAACAGATCGGGAATATTTCCCTGCTCCAGACGTTCGATACACTCCTGCCCCGACGTCAAAATCTCTACTTCTACTTGCTGCTCTTTTAAGATCTCCTCCAGAAACTTTGCCGCCAACAAATTGTCTTCAACGATAAAAGCGGAAAACTCCATAAAGCATCACTTTATTTTTTGACTCACTGCTTTGCCCTGCAAATACAACAACAGGTAGTCGGGACCTCCGGCTTTGGAATCCGTCCCACTCATATTAAATCCACCGAAGGGATGGACCCCCACCAATGCCCCGGTACACTTTCGATTAAAGTACAGATTCCCCACGTGAAATTCAATTGCTGCTCGATCCAGTTTCTCCTGATTGGTACTGTACACCGAACCGGTAAGTCCATACTCCGTGTCGTTGGCAATTCGCAAGGCATCATCGTAATTTTTCGCTTTGATCACTGCCAGCACAGGACCAAAGATTTCTTCCTGCGCAATCCGCGCGTGAGGATCGACATCTTTGAAGATCGTCGGCTGGATGTAATATCCTTCCTTCCCTTCAATACGAAGTTTTTTGCCTCCGTAGATCAACGTCCCTTCTTTTTTGCCAATCTGGATATACTTCAAAATTTTCTTTTCTGCTGCGGCAGAAACAACCGGCCCTACTGGTGGATTGTTCCGTGCATCATCCACGTAGTATTTCTCGACGCCGGCAAGCAGTCGCTCCAGAAATTCATCGTACACTTTGCGATCCACGATAGCACGGGAACAGGCTGAGCATTTCTGCCCCTGGAAGCCATAGGCAGAAATGAGTACGCCCTGGACTGCGGCATCCAGATCCGCTTCGGAATCGACAATGATCGCATCCTTACCGCCCATCTCAGCAATAACGCGCTTGATCCAGATTTGTCCGGGCTGCGGCTGGGCTGCCAGCTTGTTAATCCGGAGCCCCACTTCCTTCGAGCCTGTAAAGGAGATGAAGCGCGTTTTCGGATGCTGCACCAGATAATCCCCGATCTCAGCGCCGCTGCCGGGAACGAAGTTCAACACGCCATCCGGCAATCCCGCTTCGTGCATAATCTCTGCCAGCAGGTATCCCATCACCGGCGAATCCGATGCAGGTTTCAGCAAGACCGTATTCCCCGCCGCAATAGCGGCAGAAGTCATCCCTGTTAAAATTGCCATCGGGAAATTCCACGGCGGAATGATCACCCCAACACCCAGTGGAATGTAGAAATACCGGTTCCGCTCCGTAGGAATCCGGGTAACCGGTTGATCCTGTGCAAACTTGATTGCCTCACGAGCGTAGTATTCCAGAAAATCGATCGCCTCACACGTATCCGCATCGGCTTCCGCATAGTTTTTCCCCACTTCCGAGATCATCCACGCATTGATCTCCAGACGGCGCTGGCGCAAAATTTCTGCTGCCTTCAGCAGGTATCCGGCTCGCTCTTCGGCTGGCACACGCTTCCACCGCTCAAAGGCATCCCAGGCTATTTTCATTGCACGGTCAATGTCCTGCTGTGCTGCTTTGGAGACAAATCCCACCACCTCCGGTGTATGCGAAGGGTTCCGCGAAGCAATCTTTTCCTTTTTAAAGATGCGCTTTCCGCCAATAATCAGGGGATACTTCTTCCCATACTGCTGCTGCACTTCCTCAATTGCTGCCCGCTGCTTCTTGACATTTGAGGGTCTGGAAAAATCCAGCGGCTTTTCATTCCGAAACGGCTTCAGCTTTGCCATCGCCTGTCCCTTTCCTTTGTTG
>JALWUI010000041.1 GCA_027082775.1 Candidatus Kapaibacterium sp. | reverse complement strand
CTGCGGGAAATTGAGGCGAAAAAGCGCGAGGGGATCCTGGCTTTCCTGCTCTTTGCGATGGGTGCCGGCGCTCTGGCATTGCTTACTCCCTGCGTCTTCCCGATGATTCCCATCACGGTGTCGTTTTTCACAAAGCGGGCAGAGCAGTATCCCGGTCGAGCGATGCGGGATGCGCTGGTGTATACCTTTGGGATTGTGCTCACCTTTACGGCGATTGGATTTTTGATTTCGGTTATTTTTGGTGCTACGGGTATCCAGAATTTTGCTACCGATCCCTGGGTAAATTTACTCATTGCTGCCATTTTTGCGCTGTTTGCACTCAATCTCTTCGGTGCGTTTGAAATCCGAATTCCGGCGTTTTTGTTGCAGGCGCTTAACCGCAGTGAGCAACAGCAGGGCGGTATCTGGGGCGTGCTGTTGATGGGACTGGTATTTTCGATTACCACCTTTACCTGTACCGTCCCGTTCGTTGGTTCTGCGCTGATTGCCGCTGCTTCCGGTGAGTGGTTCTATCCGATCATTGGAATGGCAGGATTTTCCTTCGTCTTTGCCATCCCCTTTTTCCTGCTGGCACTGTTTCCGAATTTCCTCCACCGACTCCCGAAAGCGGGCGGCTGGATGAACAACATCAAAGTCGTGATGGGATTTCTGGAACTGGCAGCCGCGCTTAAGTTTATCAGCAATGCGGATCTGGTCTTTGCCTGGGGCATTTTGCCCAGAGAATTTTTCCTCTCGATCTGGGCAGCGATTGGCTTGCTAATTGCGCTCTATATTCTGGGATTCTTCCGGTTGACCCACGATGCTCCGGTCGAACACGTGGGGGCGACGCGGGTATTGCTGGCGACGTTCTTTGGCTCCGTTGCCCTCTACCTGTTCTCTGGCGCCTTCGGTGCTTCCCTGGGCGAGCTGGATGCGTATGTCCCGCCGCCAGAGTACCACGAATTGATCTCTGGCGCTTCTGCTGCGGCATCGGCTTCTGTGGTACCATCGGCACAGGCGGCGGAGCAGGAAGTGTGGCTGGATTCGTACGAAAAAGCGCTGGAAATTGCTCGCAAGGAGAACAAACCCATTTTTATCGACTTTACCGGCTTTACCTGCACCAATTGCCGCTGGATGGAGCGGAATATGTTTCCATTGCCGGAAGTTCGGGCATTGCTGGATCAAATGGTCAAAGTCCGACTTTTTACCGATCGTCGGGGCGAGCCGTATGAGAGCAACAAGAAATTTCAACAGGAACGTTTCGGCTCCATCGAACTTCCCCTCTATGTCATTCTCACGCCGGACGGACAGCCCATAGCGACTAAAGCTTTTACGCGGGACAAGGAAGAGTTCATCGCATTTTTGAACAAAGCATTGCAACGGTAAGGAATGGCAGGTGCACAGGCAGTTCCAGTTCAAAGAAAACGCAATTTTTCCATTATTGCTCACATCGATCACGGCAAATCGACCTTAGCAGATCGATTGTTAGAGCTGACCCGCACGATCACGCCCCGTGAAATGCAGTACAATCAGATTCTGGATAACAATCCACTGGAGCAGGAACGGGGCATTACGATCAAGCTCCATCCGATTACGATGTTCTACCAGTACCGGGACGGGCAGTTATACAAACTTAACCTGATCGACACGCCGGGGCACGTGGATTTCACCTATGAGGTTTCCCGTTCCTTAGCGGCGTGCGAAGGAGCGCTGCTGGTCGTGGACGCAACGCAGGGCGTGGAGGCGCAAACGATCAGCAATTTGTATATGGCAATCGAAGCGGGGCTGGAAGTTATTCCGGTCATTAACAAGATCGATCTTCCCAGTGCACCAATGATGATCCCAAAAGTCAAGCAGGAAATTGTAGATCTGCTGGGCTGCGATGAAGAAGAAATTTTGCTGATTTCCGCCAAGGAGGGAACGGGAGTAGAGCAGGTGTTAGACGCCATCGTTGAACGCATTCCGGCGCCACAGGGCGATCCGCAGAAACCGCTTCGTGCTTTGATCTTCGATTCCTATTTCGACAGTTACCGCGGTGTGGTGACGTACGTCCGGGTCTTTGATGGACAGGTGCAGGC
>JALWUI010000040.1 GCA_027082775.1 Candidatus Kapaibacterium sp. | reverse complement strand
CATCGCAACGCGGCCGCCTCGTTCCGGTCAACTTCTGTATTCGGTGTCGTTGTAGAAATACAGTGTCAAAAACCGGCGTTCATCACTGGTTAGCTCCTGCACCTGCTGCGTGATAGCTGCTTTCTGTCGATCGGCAAACACCTGAGCAGCATTGTAGCCGTACATTTTCAGCAGATAATTGAGCGCTATGGTTTCCGCAATCACCGTGATGTTCTTGCCCGGATAGATCGGCAGCACAACGTGATGTACAGCGGTATCGAACAGCGAAATGGGCGACAGTGTTAAGCCGGTGCGTTCATAGTCCCGATCTGCCGACCATTCCTCCAACTGCACCACGATCTCCAGTCGTTTTTGATAGCGCACCGCTCTCACCCCAAACATCTGTCGAACGTCCACAATGCCCAATCCGCGAATTTCCATAAAATGGCGGCTAATCTCCGTTCCCCGCCCGATGATAATGTCTTTTTTGGGACGGGACAAAATGACTAAATCATCCGCTACCAGGCGATGGCCCCGTTCCACCAGATCCAGCGCAATCTCGCTTTTGCCAATGCCACTTCGCCCTATGAAGAGAATGCCAATGCCATAAACGTCCACAAAAGAGCCGTGGACGGACGCATAGGGAGCAAAGTAAGCAGCAAAGAAGTCTGTCAAAAGAGCATGCGCCGTTGTCGTCTCCAGAGAAGTTGTAAGGAGTGCAACCTGATATTGCGCTGCCTGCTGTTCCAGCAAAGGAGATACCGGTTGATTGTGAGTAACTAAAACTGCCGGCGGATGGTAAGCAAACAACCGGTCGACTGCCTGCTGCGCTTCAGAATCTGGCAAGGAACGCAAAAACGCAAACTCAGTTCTGCCGAAAAGGAGCAAACTGCTGGCTGAAAAGAAGTCAAAAAATCCCGCCAGTGGAAATTGGGGACGCAGCGGCTGAGGATCCACTATCCGGTTTTCTTCCCCAACAGGATGATTGTGATGCGTAATTGGTATCGGCGCCAATTCACATAATGTCGACACCGTAATCGATTCCCGACGATAGGCTCGTATATGGGCAAAAGGATTCATCGGCAATCAACTATGCCGTTCCCTCCGAGTCTTCAACTTTTTGAGCTGCCGGATGACCTTATCCGCTGCTTTATGAAGACTGGTGTAGAAATTGTCGGTTTCTTCGGAAGCTGCAAAGGTATGATGGTCGTTGGTATGAACGACAAATTCCACCTTCTTTCGATGATCTCTCGTCGCTTCTTGCTCCAGAATCGCTTCGACCCAGATAATCTTCGGGTAAAAACGGGAAAATTTCTGAACCGTCTGCTCAATTTTCTGCCTCAGATCATCGGAAAGTTCAAAGTGCCGTGCAGAGATACGAATTTCCATCAGTGTCCCTTCCTCATCTTTTCACAATACCCCGTTGCATTGTGCGCTTGCAACACAGCCTCAAAGCAGGCAGAACAAACGAATCGTTCAGGGCAAGAGTGTTTCTCAGAAACGCAGCCGCACTCCTACGGAGAGACTCAGCCCCCCTAAATTGAGCTGGACAGAACGCGCAGATGCCAGTGGCGATTGCGGTGGAAAGTTTCGGAAAACAGCAGATTCCAACGGGAGGTAGCTATACGCAGCCTCGATCAAAAGCGCATGGAGCCACGAACGGGAGGAAAACACGCGATCGAATCCAAGCACAACCTGAGCAAAAATCTTCAAAGCCGGGACAAATGCTTCATCTGAGAGCCGAATCCCGCCGGGGTACCGCAATTGCGCAAAAGGAGAATTGACCCCTTCGTACCAGAAACTTTTAACCGAAGCAATGCCCAACTGTGCCCCCAGGTGCGTACGAAATTGTTGCAGATGAGGCGACCATTCCAACCGCCCAGCCGCCTGGGTTACTTTGAAGGCTAAATCTTCCCAGAAAGTTCGGAACAATGTCAAACTATCGTTCTGCACAATCACCTGCTGGTGGAATTCTCGTAGCCGTACTTCGTGGTAACTGACACTCATTCTTACCCAGCATCGTGGGCTAATCTCTATAACTGTTGTACCTCCCGCAATAACCGCAGGAGCAAAGGATCGAGTAG
>JALWUI010000039.1 GCA_027082775.1 Candidatus Kapaibacterium sp. | reverse complement strand
GACTGACGCAACTGGAAGTTATTACAGCCGATGGTAATCAGGTGGAGTTTCTGGATTCCGAGCGTCCAGTTGGCACTCCTGTCCACGTGCAGATTTCGGACTTTTATACCGGACCAATTGGAAACCAGACGGTTCACTATGAAAGTGGGTCGCGGTATGCCGGGATGCTGGTCGAATTGACGGATGTGACTGTTGTAGCAGCAACTCGCTATGATTATGTTATTGCCGATGCCGAGGGGAATCAAATGTACTTACGGACGCAGTCTACATACTTTACGAAAAAAGAAGATATCGGGGGGCGGAAACCGGCATTGCGGGAATGGGACGGATTTAAAATTGGGCAACGGCTTTCTCGGGTGCGCGGTTTTATTACTTCTGCTCGCATCGGTGGAGAGCCGGCATCCTTTATGATTACGCCGGTGTATCCTGAGGATGTTGAAATATCAATCACACCGCCGCAGATTACCTCGGCTGGAAGACCCAAAACCCTGGCTTTTCCCGCTCCCAGCGATAGTGTTCCTGTGCAGTTTATTGCCTATCCCGGAGATGCTCCTTTAGATCCGGCAACCGCCTGGATTATTTACAGCACTGACGGGGGAAGTACTTTTGATACAGTGGCTGCTACACAGGTGGATGATTCTACTTTTGTGGGGATGATTCCTCCGCAGAGTGCTGAAACCTTAGTCCAGTATTTTTGCCATATTGCCGATACCAGTGGCTACGAGTTTAACTATCCGCCCGATGGTTACCATTATTATCGCGTGCTGGACCGCCCGGCGCGGATTGCTGATGTTCGGGAGCCAATTTTACCCGGGGGTTACTCAGCGTATGAAGGATTTGTTGTAACGCTGGAAGGTGTAGTGACCGCAGATACCTCTGATATTCCGGGGCGTAATAATCCACGCATCTACATTCAGGATTCCACCGCTCCTTATTCGGGTATTTTTCTTTACACAACCAATCCAGACCATCCGCTGCGAGGGGTCCATCGAGGTGATCGGATCCGCGTTACAGGGGAAGTGGATGAAATGTTTCGCGTGACGATCCTGACCAATATTGATGAAAATGTGGAGGTTTTGTCTTCTGGCAATGAGGTGACGCCCGTGGTGTTATCGACTGCTGATTTTGCTATGAAAAGTGCGGGGGAATTGCCGGCGGAGCAATGGGAGAGTATGCTGGTAGAGTTCCGGAATGTGGTCGTGGTTGATACGAATGCTGATAAAGAGCGGGGGCGAAACTACGGAGAGTTCCTGGTTGCCGATTCAGATCGTGTGCAGGATCCGAGAGCGTGGATGCGCGTTGAAACCGATGATGGGAACACTTCTCTAACGACATACCAGGATATGCCAGATCGGATAGTTCCACCTATCGGATCAAAGTTCTCCTTTCTCCGGGGGATTATGTATTATAGCTTCGGCAATTATAAACTGGTGCCCCGCAAAGATTCAGATTACGAATTGGTGGTGACCGCTGTAGAGGAAGTTCCGGATTTCTTCGGGCAATTGCGGATTTTCCCGAATCCGGTTAGAAACCAGGTAATCGTGGATTTCTGGTTGAATCGTTCTGGTGAGACACGAGTCCTGGTCAGTGATATGCAGGGACGGGCTGTAGCGGCGCATTCTCTGGGAATTCTGCCTTATGGCGCACACCGCTATCGTTTAACACTGCCAAACCTGCCTTCTGGTGTCTATGTGTTTCAGGTATGGCAGGGAGATCAAAAGGTGGGATCCCAACTGATTGTGAAGGAATAGGCGATAGCTTAACAAACAGATGGCGCTATTGCTAATTCTGCTCCTTTCTTGTCCTGTCTACGGATGGGCGGCACCGCAGTTACAGGTGCCGCCGGTGAGTTTTACCCGGATTCCCTTAAAAGGCGTGGTAAAGCTGGATTCTGCAGAGCAGGGAGCAGAGATACAGGTATGGGTCGGGGGAAAGCGGGCAGAACAACGATTACAGGGAGATACCTTAGTGTGGCAGGTATCGCTGGATGAGAGTGGTGTGACAAAGGTAGAAGTGTGGTTCTTTAATGACGTTATTGCAACTCAAAAAACCACAACCCTCCCCGGATGGACCACTACCCTCCCAGCACTCCTCGCCATCGGATTGGCTCTTGCAACCCGACAGGTTATCCTTTCTCTTTTCGCGGGAATCTGGTTGGGAGCATGGTTACTCCACGCCTTTTCCTTTGAAGGCATCTGGCTTGGTGTCCTGGATGTCGTCAGTCGCTTTACGCTCCACGCCATTGCTCCGCCCAGTGGCAACAGTGACCACGCAGCCGTCCTCCTCTTTACACTGCTCATCGGCGGATTTGTGGGAATCATCACCAAAAATGGGGGAGCCTATGGATTAGTTGAGCGATTTCGGCGGTTTGCAAGATCAGCTACTTCCGGGCAGTTGACCACCTCTTTTCTGGGCATTCTCTTTTTCTTCGATGACTATGCCAATGCCTTAGTCATTGGGAATGTTATGCGTCCCATCACAGACCGCCTCCGAATCTCCCGTGAGAAATTAGCCTATCTGGTGGATTCTACCTCAGCACCAGTCGCCAGCCTGATGATTATGACAACCTGGATCGGGTTTGAGATTGGACTCATTCAGGATGCTGTTGCAAAGATTCCAGGGATTAACCAGTCAGGATACGAAATTTTCATCGCCTCCTTAGCATATCGCTTTTATCCTATTCTGGCGTTGGTGCTCCTTTTCATCATCATCCTGTTACGACGGGACATTGGTCCAATGTGGAAAGCAGAGATCAAAGCCCGGCGGCAGGCGGAAAAGGCAGTATATGATGCTCCGGGAGATCGAGAGGCCCCCGAACCACACTCATCAGTGGATACTCACAAACACTATGTCTCAAGTGCTTTGATTCCTCTGGCAGTCCTGCTTGGCGTCCTTTTCTGGGGATTACTCACTACCGGCTCAGGAGATACCCTTTCTCAGATCCTGGGCAGTGCGAATTCTTATCAGGCTATGCTCTGGGCGTCAATTGCAGGCTGCATTGCCGCCATTGCAATGGGAGTACTGCTCCGCAATTTTTCCATTGCTCAGTCGATGAAGGCGTGGATGGAGGGAGTGCAGCAGATGATGGTTGCCGTTGTGATTCTGGTGTTAGCCTGGGGGTTAGCTGAGGTTAATCATACCCTCCACACTGCGACTTATCTGACCTCGTTGCTCAGTGATACCATTGCACCAATATGGCTTCCCACAGCAGTCTTTGTACTGGCTGCTTTCGCTTCCTTTGCCACCGGTTCCAGTTGGGGCGTGATGGCAATTTTGATGCCACTGGTTATTCCACTGACGTGGTCAGTGCTTGAGACAGATCATCTGATCGGAACTTCAAGCGCACTCAGCATTTTTTATGCAACAGTTGGCAGTGTCTTAGCAGGATCGGTCTGGGGAGATCACTGCTCGCCGATTTCAGACACGACTATCTTATCTTCCTTAGCTTCTGGCTGTGATCACATCGAGCACGTTCGAACACAGCTTCCGTACGCCTTATTAGCAGGCGTTGTCGCCATCTTCTTCGGCTTACTACCAACAGCTATGGGCATTCCCTGGTGGATAGCACTTGGCATTGCGACGGTCGCGCTATTGGGAGTTGTTCGCCTGCTTGGAAAACCTGTACCGGAATATCGGATCGATCGTTAAGTTACCCTTACCGATCGACTGACTTGTCCTGATCAAAAGCCTTCGCAGAGGAGGATTCCTCATCGTTCATAGAATGGTTCTCCAGCGACCACCACTGCAGAGAAAGGTCAGGGAACACCCGGTTCAAACGCTCCAGCGCTGTGAGAAACTCCAGATGGAATTCCGCAATCTGCCGGGTCTCGCGATATTCCTGTGCCATGGTCATCAACCGCAAAAAGTTAGAATGGTGAGTAAAAAATCGCTGTTCAGCGTAATCCTTAGCTGACTGTGTGGTGACCAGAAACTCCCAATCCGAAGCCTGCAAAAGAAGCAATTCACGTCCTGCCTGCCGGAGAATCCGTTCCAGAAGTGGTAGCTGATCTGAAGCTTTCATTATTTGCATCATTTGATGAAACTGATGTTCCGCCTGATAAATAGCATACCACATCCAGTGCGTTTGCTCATTAAACCAGACCCGATGGTCACCTCCGTCACCCCAGGAACCTTCAGGAATTGCCATCACCTCGTGCGGCTGAACATAGTCAATCTGTTCCGAAGCCTTCGTGACCCGCACGTAAGGAGAGTGGAAAAGCCCTCGAAGAACATTTTTCAGAAACTGTGGACCCTCGAACCACCAGTGACCGAAGAGTTCTGCATCAAACATTGTGCAGAGCGTTGCAAATTTCTTCGTCTGGGTGTGATAGAACCGGGCAGTATGTTCCAACATCTGATTAAAGTGATAAGCGTGGAGATCTGTTTTCCGAGTAGCATTTTCCGGCACATACGGTTGCTTATACATCATATCCAGTTTCGGATCAGTTACTCGCCAGTACCGGAGGTTGGAACGATAATGCCGCTTATGGAAATCTAAATAATCCGGGTCGCCCGGATAACCCATCTCACCACTCCATACCTGCAACGCAATATCTCGATGGCGGGTAAACGCCACGGCGGTACCACTCTGAATGTCACCAGTAGAGCACACGTGGTAGAGATTCAAAGGAGAGCGATCAAAATTGTAGGGAAAGTGAATATACTCAGGACTGTGGACCGATAGCAATTCCACGTGATGATCCACCGGGCGCAATACCCCCAACGGTACCGCTTTCTCTGTAATATGCTGATCGACAAAAAAGAAATCCAGATGATGTCGTGCTAAGAATTGCTCTAACCCCGGACGCACCTGAGGTTCAGGATATTCAGGGATAGGGAAAAAGGGCATCCAGGCATACGATGGGCGATAGCCACATTCTGGCAACCAGATACCCCGCGGCTCTATCTGGAAGTGTCGAACATAATTTGCCTTTGCCGTTCGAAGCTGAAATTCGATACTCTCATCCAACGCCAGTAGCGGGAGATAGGGATGAGTCGCAGCACAGGTCAGGATCTCAATAGCACCCTGTTCCTGTAATTGGCGGAGCGCGCCAAGAATAGAGCCTTTGTATCGCTCCTGAAAATCCTGCAATCGCTGCTCGTACCACTCTGCCCAGAATCGGGCTATGGGAGCGAAGTGTTTCTCCTCGACCTTCTGTTCAAAATACCGAGCATCTTCCCGTGCTGCTTCGGCAAACTGCAAGCAGTAGGTAGCAAACAGATCTGAAAACCGCTCATCGCTGAGTTGCTCACAGAGCACGGGGGAGAGGTCGATGGTAATGTTCGCCAGAATGTCCTCCTCTAAAAGCTCATAACAAAGATTCAGCAACGGGATGTAGCTTTCAGCAACTGCTTCACATAACCAGTCACTTCCGTGGGGCCACGTGCCGTGACCCAGCACATAGGGTAAGTGAGCGTGAAGCAGAAGAACAAAATTGCCTGCGTGCATCCAGATTCACAATTATACCGTTTACTCATTCCACCGAAGGAGCGAAAATACGAAATACCCGGCACTTATCACGCAGCATCCCGTGTGAGTGGAGACATCCCGGAGGAAATTCTTCAGGAAAGACAAGCGATACTTACTGCAGCGCTTCTGGAAGTTTCACAGCTCCCGGACTGTTTACGCTCGTCAAAAGTTGTTCTTTGTACTGAAGGCGATAGAGCTTAGCGTACAACTGGTCTGCTGCCATCAGTTCTTCATGTGTTCCAATTTCCACTACCCTTCCTTTGTGCAAAACAACGATTTGATCTGCCCGGCGAATGGTGGAAAGGCGGTGAGCAATGACAATAGCCGTGCGATTTTCCAGCAACCGATCCAGTGCCTGCTCGATCAATTTTTCTGTTAGAGAATCAACATTCGCTGTTGCTTCATCCAGCAGTAAAATTTCCGGGTTTCGCAACAATGCCCGTGTCAACGCGATGAGTTGCTTTTGCCCCGTTGAAAGGGTAGATCCACGCTCTGTGAGCACTGTGTCATATCCCTGTGGCAACTGCTGGATAAAGGTATGTGCACCCGTAGCTTGTGCCGCTGCAATGACGTCTTCGTCCGTGTACGCAGGATCTCCCAGCGTAATATTCTCCCGGATCGTTCGAGAGAACAGCCACACATCCTGCATCACCAGCGCTATGCGCGCCCGCAACGTTGCGATGTCATAGTCTCGAATGCTCTGCCCATCGATCAGAATATCGCCTTTTTGAAACTCATAATACCGGAGGAGCAAATTAAAAATGCTGGTTTTTCCGGCGCCTGTATGTCCAACCAACGCTACCATTGTTCCTCGAGGGATTTCAAAAGTAACGTCCTGGAGCACAAACTGCTGTCCATCATAACTAAACCACACGTGATCCAGCCGAATCTTCTTCCGTAATCGGGTGAAAGGCACGGCTTTCCCGCTTTGCTGAACAAAAGCTTTCTGCTCCAGAAGATCAAAAATCCGTTCTGAAGATACCATTGCACTTTGCAGCATATTGTATTTTTCAGACAAATCCCGAATAGGGCGAAACATCATCTCTACATACTGTGCAAAGGCAATCAGGGTGCCAATCGTCATCGTTCCCGCCAGAACTTCTCCTGAAGCATACCACAACATTGCCCCGATAGCACTATAGCTCACAATCTGGATAAGCGGGAAGAACAGCGCATAGTAAAAGATAGATCGGATCTGTGCCTGAGCGTACTGCCGATTGATCCGATCGAACTTTTGAAACATCCGCCACTCCTGCGTAAAAATCTTCACGATGGCTATACCGGTGAGCAACTCATTCAAAAACGCATTCATCCGGGCTAAAAACTGCCGAATTTGCTGGTACGCTCTGCGGACGTGGCGGCGGAAGACAAAGGAAATCAGCATCAAGAGTGGCAGCGTTGCCAGCATCAAAAGCGCCAGCATTGTATGCGTTGCAAACATAAAGGCAACGATCCAGGCCAGCACCAGGGTATCCGCAATCATCATTACGAATCCGGAGGAGAAAAGCCGATTCAGAGCTTCAACATCATTTGTTACCCGTGTTAACAGGCGGCCTACGGGATGGAGGTCAAAAAACCGTTGATTGAGCCGGAGCAAGTGCTCATATACCTGCATCCGAATGTTGTAAATCGTTTTTTGCCCAATACTTTCCATCAATACCGTCAGCAAGTATTGCAGAGCACCGTGCAACACCAGTACCCCAAGAACGAGCGCTACCATTTGAAAAATGCCAACGGTATCACCAGCAGCTATGGGTCCATCGATCGTTTCTTTCACCAGCCACGGACGCAACGGACCCAGCACAGTCGTTATCAGAGTCAAAGCAAGGGCAAATGCCACCTTTTGCCACTCCGGTTTCAAAAACCGGAGTAACCACCGCAGGAGGCGCCAGTTAACCGCTTGCGCAGCGACTTCATCCTTATGCACAGCGACACCACTCACTGCTCTCAGCAGCAGATTCAATCAATGCAACGACTTAGTGGGCGAAGCGAACGGCATTGGGGGACGCCTGAAGCGCCGGGAAGTGGGCGAGAGCATACGCATAGCTTCCAAAGAGCAAAGCAGCATACACAATATCACCCGCCAGCGCGTTATGGAAAAACGGAATTGCCAGCGTATAGCACAAAACCAGCCCATCCAGCGTATGTGGATACATCCCGCTAAACAGCCATACGCCAAGATTCGTCAAGACAAAAAAGAGCACTGAACTCAATAGGGTCATTCCGGTAATCGCCAGAAAATGGAATCGCTTCCGGAGCGTTCCACCCAGCAGGGCAATCAGCAGCAAGGATCCATACACAACAGGCATTCCAGAGTGAAATCCAAAGCCAAAAGCAAGTTCTAACAACACATCACTCAGGAACATCAACCCGAGCACATATCCAATGCCCAGCCATCGAGATCGAAAAGCCACTCCCGAAAACAAGGCTAAAGCAGTCATTGGTGCAAAATTCGGTGGATGGGGAAGCAGTCGGGTGACTACCGCCAGCAATCCAATGCCCAGCACAAAGAACCCATAGTGCCACGATTGTACCGCTTGCTTCATCCCTTGCATTGTGCAATCCCTTCTTTGTTGCGCAACACCATTTTCCGTAAATTTGCACTTTCTTTGTGACGAGCAAGGAAATGAAAAATTTTCAAAACAAAATTTTGCTTTTGTGCATATACCTGTAGCGTACCATCAAATGCTCTGCGAATGCAATGGACGTACAAACAAACCGATCAACTGACCAGACACTGCGTACTGAAAACGCAAGCCGGAAGAACGCTGGATTATCACTGGCTTTAGAGGTTTACTGCTCAAAGAAAGCCCGCCGGACTGCAACTTACACCCGGTGGTTAAGTCTATTGCTACTGGGATTCGGTTTATTCGGCTGCACTTCTGAGCAGGTCCCGCAATGCAATCAGATTGCTCAGGAACAACTCCATCTACCTGCTGCTTACATTCTCTGCGAGGGGTTATGGAAACACGACAATTCAACGTTGAGCCGGTTTGATCTTACAACAGCCACCGTGTACAACGAATTTTTCCAGAAGCAGAACTGCCAGCTCCGCTTAGGAGACACAGGCAATGATATGGCGTTGCAGGGTGATACGCTATTCATCGCCGTCACGGAATCCCGGACGATCGAGCAGCTCAACGCCCGGACTGGACAATGGATCAACCGCCTTGAACTGGGGGATGCACAGCCGCGCCACCTGTGCATTTTGGACTCTGCTCGCGGATATGTCACCATCCTGAACCAGGACAAAGTCATCGAATTTAATCCGGCAACGATGCAGGCAACTGGTCGTGAGGTCGTGGTTGGACCTGCACCCGAAGAAATTGCCACCGATGGTCGTTATCTCTATGTTGTAAACTCCGGCTATGGAGATTTCCGCACCACTGAGCCGGGCGCCAACACACTCTCCGTGATTGACCCGACAACGATGACAGAGCTCCGGAAAATTCCCCTCCCGCCCAATCCTACAATGGTAACGGTAGGCAGCAACACGATCTTTGTAGGATACTACCATCTTCCGTCGCTTAAGGATTCCATTGGGGGAATTGTGGCACTGGATCAGCACACATTGCAGGTCAAAAGGCACTGGAAAATTGCAGAACCTGTTCAACTGTGGTGGGATTCTTCATCTCAACGATGTTTCGTTCTCAGCGACACCGCCTTATATGTTGTTCAAGACTCGCTTTCGATGGTGCTCAGCCGACGATCCTCTCCATACCACCACTGGTACGCTATGGCTGTTTCTCCCGTGGATGGATCAATCTGGATTGCCGATGCCAGAGATTTCGTTTCCCCCGGTGAGATTCTGGTATTCGCACCCAATCACTCATCACCTACATTTTCTTTTGAGGTGGGACTCAATCCCGGCGATATCTGCTTTGTGCTGCCAGCCCCTTAGATTCTTGTGTAGCACCCCAAGGAACCCTGCCGCTTCAATGGGTTTTTGAGAAAATCGTCTTTAATTAAAGATTCAAAATGCTGTCGAACAAATGAAAGGGAAGAGGAATGCGGAAGCACGTGCGACGTGTGCTTGCCACAACGAACGTTGCAGGAAATACGGAGTATTTGAATCGCTTAACTGAAGTAGTGGATTCTGCCGATATCGATGCGGTAGCGCTGATCGGGAATCTGGCTGACCCAAACACCCAGGACAAAGTAGCGCAATACAAAGCTATTTTCAAGATTGCGGGGCATTTCCACGTTCCCGTGTTTTACATTCCCGGACCAAAGGATGTTCCTCTGTACCAATATCTGCGAGAGGCTTATAACATCGAGTTGGTTTTTCCAATGCTCAAAGGGATCCACGGAAAAGTCGCTTTCGGTCCCGGACATATTGCGTTCGTCGGAATGGGAGGGCATATACTGGACGACGAACACGTAACACCTGAGGAGCACGAGGAACTGCGATATCCTGGCTGGATGGTCGAGTACGAGCTCAAAATCCTCAATGAGCTCAAAGATTACGTCAAAGTTTTCCTGTTCTCGACTCCACCTTCGCACAAAGGGATGAATCGAGATGGATCAACAACCTTAGAAGAGCTAATCAAGACCTTTGCTCCCGTCGCAGCCATTGTGGATGACAAAGAATTCTATCACGAGTTTCTCGGCACTACCCTGGTGGTATCACCCGGTAAACTTGCCGAAGGGGATTATGCCGTTGTAGATCTTCGTCGCCGGAAGGTGGAAACAGGTGACGTGCGGTAGGGGTACAATCCCTCCGCACGCGTCGTTCCCTGCGGTGAGAAAGATTTTTCTTGCCTGTACAAAGTAAAAAGGTTTTTCACGAAGATTGTACGGCTTGCCAGGCAATATCGGATCGATACCATTTGCCCTCGAAGTGAATTTGGTCTGCAGCGCGATAGGCTAAATCGCGAGCTGCTTCTAAGGTCGTTCCCAGTCCGGTGACACCCAGAACCCGACCACCCGCTGTGACAAGCTGTCCTCGGTCATTCCGCTCCGTACCAGCGTGGAACACAATAGCGCCAAGTTCCTCTGCTGCCTCAATCCCGGTAATTACCTTTCCGGCTTCTACCGAACCCGGGTATCCTGCTGAAGCCAAGACCACACAGCACGCATACTGTGCCGCAACTTCTGTGACACTTTCAGGGATCAGTATCCCGGTAGCAGCAGAGTACAGCAGTTGCGCAACATCTCCCTGAATAATCGGGAGCACCACCTGAGCCTCTGGATCCCCGAACCGCACATTGAATTCCAGCACGTACGGATCACCATCGACAATCATTAATCCGCAGTACAGGCAGCCCCTGTAAGGAGTCCCCTGATCCCTCATATACTGAAGCAGCGGTTGGACAATCCGCTCGGACACTTTCCTTAGCAGTGCCGCATCCACCAACGGCGTTGGAGCATACGCTCCCATACCACCAGTATTGGGTCCCTGATCACCGTCGTACGCTCGCTTGTGATCCTGCGCGGGAGCCAGCAATAGAAAATCGAAACCGTCTGCAATGGCAAAGACAGACGCTTCATACCCCTGGAGAAATTCCTCAACAACGACACGTTGACTGGCGCGGCCGAACTTTCCTGCAAAGAAACTCCGGAGTGTCGATTCCGCCTCAGGCAACGTTTCCGCAATAACAACTCCTTTACCGGCTGCCAATCCATCAGCTTTGATCACGACTGGAAGACTCAGCGTTTCCACAAACTGGAGTGCGGCCGCAAGCTGATCTTCGGTGAACACCTGATACGCTGCGGTGGGAATCCCTGCTTGCTGCATAACCTTTTTCGCAAATGCCTTGGAGGCTTCTAATTGTGCCGCTGCTTTCTGCGGTCCAAACACGGGTATACCGGCTGCTTCCAGAACATCAGCAATACCACCGGCAAGCGGATCTTCCGGTCCAACAACCACGAAATCCAGATCGTGGGTTTTGCAGAACGCAAGGATCTGGTCGTAATCATTGATGGAAATTTCCGGATGAATATCACCAAGGCGTGCTATGCCCGGATTGCCAGGGATAGCATACAAACGCTCAACGGTCGGGGATTGAGATAGGGCATACGCTAAAGCGTGTTCTCGACCACCTTTTCCAAGCACCAAAACCTTCATCTTTTTTGAGCACCTTAACGCGACAAACGACCACTTTATGAGGAGGCAGGAGTTTCAAGTTGTGATTGCACCAGCGCGGGAAAAGCCTCCAGTACCGCTGGCAAGCTGGCAACATCCCGACCACCGGCAGTCGCCATATGCGATTGCCCACCGCCACCACCGCCTAACTGCCGGGCAACTTCACGCACTAAGGTTCCGGCAGGGAGGCGCTCGCGCAGATCATCAGTTACAGCACACACCAATTGCACTTTGTCTTTGCGGATCGTTGCCAGCAACACAATCCCCTGTTTCTTCACCGTGGCACGGAAAAAATCTGCCAGTTGCTTCAACTGATCTACCGTTGCATCTTCAAAAATGCGCGTCACCACCCGGATTCCGTCCACAGGCTGTGATTGCGCGGTTGCCTCCTCTAATTGTCGCTTCATCGATTCCACCTTGAAATTTTCCAGTTGCTTTTCCAGCTTCCGAATTTTCTCCATCAGGTCCCGCTCCCGTTCGGCTGCCTTTTTTAGTTGATCCTCAAGCTGCCGCACATACGCCTCCGCCGCCTCGGAAGAAACAGCGACAACGCGTCGCACACCGGCGGCAACAGAAGATTCCTCCACAATTTTTACCAGCCCAATCTCCGGCGTTCTCCCCACATGCGTGCCGCCGCACAACTCAACGGAAAATTTCTCATCGATAAAGACTACCCGCACGATGTCGCCGTATTTATCACCGAAAAACATCTTCACATTGGGAATTTGCTGCGCTTTCTCTAACGGCATCACCTCTGTGTACACCTCAATGTTTTCCCGGATTTTCTCGTTGACTATCTCTTCAATTTCCCGGAGTTGTTCCGGCGTTAGCTTCTCGTAATGGGAAAAGTCGAAGCGGAGGTGATCGGGAGCCACCAGCGATCCTGCTTGCTTTACGTGACTGCCCAGCACCCGGCGGAGAGCTTCGTGCAAAATATGCGTTGCAGAGTGATGGGTGCGAATTTCCTGCCGCCGCCGAGCATCGACCTTTGCAAGAACGCGCGCACCAGCCGAAGCAGTCACCGGGCGATCTACAAAGTGGACAATCAAACTGCCGACGCGCTGTACATCCTTCACCCGATAGCGTTCTCCCTCAATTTCCAGTGTGCCCGTGTCAGCAACCTGTCCACCAGCTTCTGCGTAAAACGGCGTCGCTGCCAGCGCTACCTTATTATCTTCAACCCAGACAATGCGGCTTTCACCTTCTAAGGTTTCATAGCCGATGAACTCCGACTCCACCGTGTCCTGGGGCGTAATTACTTCCACCTGCTCGACCTTTCGGGCTTGCCGGGACCGTTCCCGTTGTTCCTGCATCAACTGCTCAAATCGCTCCGTATCGACGCTCAGTCCACGCTCACGCGCCATCAATTGGGTCAAATCCAGCGGGAAGCCAAAAGTATCGTACAGCAGAAAGGCTGCCTCGCCCGGAATGACCTTTTTGCCCTCTTTTTCCAATTGCGCCACTACCGTCTCGAAATGGGCAATGCCGCGATCCAGCGTTGCCAGGAACATTTCTTCTTCCGACCGAATGGTGCGCTCAATTGTGGATTGTTGCTCTCGCAATTCAGGAAACACCTTGCCCATTTTGTCCACCAGCACCGGAACTAACTGATAAATCACCGGCGTATGGAAGCCCAGGTTCCGGGCATAGCGAGCGGCGCGGCGGAGAATGCGACGAAGCACATATCCTCGACCTTCGTTTCCCGGCAAGGCGCCGTCCGCAATAGCAAAGGAAAGAGCACGAACGTGATCAGCGATAACTCGCATTGCAACTCCATCCGGATGGAGCAGTTGCTCCGGATCAGCAGGGTAGGGGCGTCCGCTGAGCTCCTCCAGTGCCCGGATCAGAGGCTGGAACAAGTCTGTGTCGTAATTGGACCACTTATCCTGCAAAATGGCGACGATCCGCTCCAGCCCCATTCCGGTATCAACGTGTTTTTTCTGCAGCGGCTGAAGCGTCCCGTCTGGCAGGCGATTGAACTGAATGAATACCAGATTCCAGATTTCAATGACATCGGGGGTACCAGCGTTCACCAATGCTGCTCCCGATAAGTCAGGAGTACGGTCAAAGTGGATCTCCGTTGATGGTCCGCAGGGACCGGTGTCACCCATCTCCCAGAAGTTATCTTTCTCATCGAACCGATGAATTCGTTCCGGCGGCAGATACCGCAGCCAGATCTGATAGGCTTCGTCATCAGTACGAAATACAGTGGCATGCAGTCGTTCGACCGGAAGCTTCCACCGGTCTACCAGCAATTCCCACGCATAAGCAATAGCTTCTTCCTTGTAGTAATCCCCGAAACTCCAGTTGCCCAGCATTTCAAAGAAGGTGTGGTGGTAAGTGTCATACCCGACTTCTTCCAGATCGTTGTGCTTGCCACTTACACGAATACACTTCTGCGTGTCCGCTGCCCGGGTATAGGGACGGGTTCCCGTTCCCAAAAAGACATCCTTGAATTGATTCATCCCGGCGTTGGTGAACAAAAGGGTTGGATCTCCGTGGGGAATGACCGGAGCACTGGGAACGATGGTGTGCCCTTTCTCACGGAAAAATTCCAGAAACGAAGATCGAACTTCCTCGGAACTCATCATTTTTGCTCAGATCAAATTTGTCGTACTCACTTCTCTACGATTTTGCAATTGCCGGTAGGGTGGATTCATACACCTGCCGCAATTTTTTTATAGACGTTTTCAACACTCCTTTGATCTCAAAAATTTCCGGGACAACTGTTCCAAGGAGTCGAAAGGGGAGCGCGTACTGCCGGGCTAATTGTTGCAGCGGTTCCAGATACTGCGGATCGAAGCTGAGCAGCACTCGCGTTTGAGACTCTCCGAACAGCAACGCCGCAGCAGGATCATCGTGCAACTGCACAATTGCTCCCATATCAGTTGGCGATGCGATGCACTTTTCCGCCAGCGCAATTGCCAATCCGCCTTCTGCGCAATCGTGGGCGGAGTGGAGAAACTGTTGCTGTGCCGCATCAAACAGAAACTTCTGCAGCCGCCGTTCTTCCTCGCAATCAATGATTGGAGGCAGGCCGGTGACTTTGCCTGTCCGCAGGAACAGATACTCCGATCCACCCAGTTCCCGACGGTCTGGTCCCACCAGGGCAATGAGGTCTCCTTCTACAAGAAAAGCTCCACCGACGACTTTATCAACATCCGGCAGAATGCCAACCATTCCGATGGTCGGGGTGGGGAAAACAGCATAGTTCTGTGACTCGTTGTGAAAACTCACATTGCCTCCAGTCACTGGAATTTCAAATGTCCGGCAGGCTTCTGCCATTCCAGCAATTGCTTCCGCAAACTGCCAGTAAATTTCTGGATCGTACGGATTACCAAAGTTCAGGCAATTCGTAATACCTACTGGCTCAGCACCAGCACAGGCAACGTTCCGGGCTGCCTCAGCAACGGCAATTTGAGCTCCCCGGCGTGGGTGGAGATATACATATCGGCTGTTACAATCGGTTGTCAACGCAATTGCCATTGGTGGACGCTCTTTCAACCGGATCACTGCGCTATCCAGTAACGCTTTCTGCACGGTGTTCGTTCCAACCTGCGAATCGTATTGTTCAAACACCCACCGTTTACTGGCGATGTTCGGTGAACTGAGGAGTTGCCAGAACACCTCTTCGTACGATGCCGGTTCTGGCAGCGAGGAGGGGTCGAAAGCGGAGGTTTCAGCAAAATAGGCAGCCACTTTCTGCTCGCGCCGATACACCGGTGCGCCATAGCCTGCTGCCAGTGCCGTTGCCGGGAGCGAAGCAACGCACCGCCCGTGGCGATAGACGCGCAGCATTCCGTCATCCGTCACAGTGCCAAACCGGACGATGGGTATATCCCATTTCTCACAAATTCGCTGCGCAATATCCTCTGTGCCCGCTTTGAGAATCACCAGCATCCGCTCCTGAGACTCAGAGAGCATAATTTCGTAAGCTGACATATCCGGTTCTCGCAGCGGTACTTTGTCCAGATCCAGCCGCATACCAACGCCACCGCGCGCAGCCGTTTCTGCCGTAGAGCTACAAATGCCCGCCGCACCCATATCCTGCATACCAACGACAATGCCAGCATCGATCAACTCCAGCGTTGCCTCCAGCAATTTCTTCTCCATAAAGGGATCACCAACCTGAACGGTAGGTCGCATATCTTCTGCCGCATCGTCGAACTCGCGGGATGCAAGAAGGGAAGCGCCGTGAATCCCATCTCTGCCTGTGCTATTTCCCATAATCATCACCGGATTGCCCGGACCTTTGGCAATGGCAGAAACCAATCGCTCCGTGGACACAATGCCGACCGCCATTGCGTTGACCAGGGGATTGTCATTGTAGCATTCCTCGAAAAAAACTTCGCCGGCAACGGTCGGAACACCGAAAGAGTTTCCGTAATCACCAATGCCTTTGACAACGCCACGCAGGAGATATGGCGTCCGCGGATGATCCGGACTCCCGAATCGCAAAGAATTCAAGGCGGCGATAGGTCGTGCACCTAAGGTGAAGACATCGCGGAGAATGCCTCCAACACCTGTAGCCGCTCCCTGATATGGTTCAACCGCAGATGGATGGTTGTGACTTTCGATCTTAAACGCCAGAGCGTAGCCACCTCCCAGATCAATCAGCCCTGCATTTTCTTCTCCTGCCGCTTTCAAGGAGCGCCCACCAGAGCGGGGTAGGGTTTTCAACAACAGGAGGGAATTTTTATAGCTACAATGCTCACTCCACATCACGCTAAACATCCCCAGCTCCGTATAGGTCGGCATTCGCTCCAAAAGCTCTAAGATCCGCTGATACTCTTCAGCCGTCAACCCCAGTTCCAGTGCTAAGGTTTCAGAGACTGGAATTTCTGAGTACAGTTCTTCCGTCATCAATCTCCCCACGAGCTTAACAAAACGTTTCGTAGACGATCCAGCAGGGAAAAAATTCCGAAGCCTCACGGCTCGCAGCCGCGCCTCTCAGCAGAGTAAGGGTGTGCTCTGAGGAGCACATATGACCTCTGGAAGTCACGGACAATCAGCTTTGCCGTACTACTTTGCTACGCGCGCGGTGCTTCAACGTGCAGGAGGGTTTCCAGCGTCAGAGCAACGCTCCGGGCAAGGGCTTCCAGGTGATAACCACCTTCCAGTACCAGGGCAATGCCGTACTCAGTGTGATTTTGGGCAAATGTTACCAACTGCCGGGTCATCCATCCGAAATCCGAAGCTTCCAGCAACATCGAGGCTAAAGGATCATTCCGGTGGGCATCGTAGCCTGCGGAGACCAACAGAAAATCCGGATGAAAATCCCGCAACTTTGGCAATACTTTTTGTTCAAACGCCTGGCGATAGACACCACCGCCAGATGCCGGGGGAAGGGGAATGTTCAACGTCGTTCCGTATCCCGGACCTTCGCCCTGCTCAACCTCCGATCCGGTTCCCGGATAGAGCGGGTACTGGTGGAGGCTGATGTAGAGTACTGATGGATCGCTATAAAATGCTGCCTGTGTTCCGTTGCCGTGATGGACATCCCAATCGACAATGGCTATTTTCGACAACTGGTACTGTTGCTGCGCATATCGTGCGGCAATGGCAACATTGTTGAACAGGCAGAATCCCATCGCGCGCTGCGGTTCTGCGTGATGACCAGGAGGGCGGACTGCTGCAAAGGCAGATGTCCGATGGTTTGCCTGGAGCACTACGTCGCAACAACGGAGGATTGCTCCCACCGCCCGGAGAGCCGCCGCATACGAATGTGTGGAAACGAACGTGTCAGGATCCAGATACTGCGCACCACTGTCTGCCGCTTTCCGAATGCGTTCAATATAGGAGGGTGGGTGGATCAGCTGGAGATGCTCTTCTGCTGCCAGCGGTACATCGATGTGCTCCAGTTGGTCCCGCAGTCCGGTTGTATGCAGGTGCTCCACAATAGCTCGCAGCCGATCAGGACGCTCCGGATGATATGGACCGGTGTCGTGTTCCAGCATTTCGGGATGATAAGCAAAAACCACTTTCATCGATTATTTCACGCTGTTAACCGTTGCCATCTTCAATTTCGGCTGCCACTTCTGCTGTTTCATCGGGCAGCCGGGAATGATCATACCACTGGGCGATCACGCCTCCACCAATCAGGTCATCGCCTTCATACAGCACAACCGACTGTCCGGGGGTGATTGCCCGTCGAGGTTCCAGGAACTCCACATAGAGTCGATCCTCATCGGTCCACGCATACGCTGGCGCTCCCGGATCCTTGTACCGAATTTTTGCCATCACACGGCGTGGCTGCGGCAAAGCAGCATACTTCATCAGGTTTACGGAGTGGGCAATTAAGCCTCGATGCAGCAGTTGATCTTTGGTTCCCACAACCACGGCATTTTCTTCAGGAATGACATTGAGCACATACAGCGGTTGGCGATAAGAAACGCCCAGACCCCGCCGTTGCCCGACCGTATAAAATGGATAGCCGCGGTGATGTCCAACAACTTCACCATTAAAGATGATGGGACCACCTTCCAGATCCTTCAGCTCTGGCTGTTGCTCTTTGAGGAAACGGTGATAATTGTTGTCTGGAATGAAGCAAAGATCGAAAGATTCTCCTTTACGCGCAACACTCAGTCCCAGCCGTTCGGCAATAGCTCGCACTTCTGCTTTGGTATACTCACCCAGAGGGAAAAGGGTACGGGCCAATGCGTCCTGTGTCAATGTCCACAGCGCATACGATTGGTCTTTTGACCGATCAACCCCACGGGTAATGAAATACCGATCGCCAGAGCGTCGAACCCGTGCATAATGTCCCATTGCCACATAAGTAGCGCCCAATGCGTCTGCCTTCTTCAGCATTTCGCCCCATTTGATCAATCGATTACACCGGACACACGGGTTGGGTGTTTCACCGGAGATATAGCTATCGATAAAGTGATCAATGATATGCTTCCGGAACGGCACGGTGAAGTCTACGACGCAATGGGGAATACCCAGTTGTAGGCACACCCGGCGTGCATCGTTAATCCCTTCGATGGAGCAACAGTTGGATTCATTGACAATGTTGCCGCCAACATCCTCGTAGTTGTACGTTTTGATCGTAATCCCAATCACCTCATAGCCTTGCTCCACCAATAGGGCAGCCGCCACTGAGGAATCCAGCCCTCCAGACATTCCGACGATGACTCTCTTCGGTGATCGCTTCATTGCTATCGTGCTTTTTTCTCTCCACTTCTGCCACTGTAGACGAACCGGTTTTGCCGGAAATGTATCTCCGAACCAGAGACATTCCTCTGAGTTCCATTGCTGGGGAAAAGCGTCAGGGAATCCGCCGATGAGCGGATCAGGTTTTCTATCGAAACCGCAGCGCCTGCAATGGTGGAATGCGCGTTGCCATCGTTGCAGGGATCCAGATTGTAAAGAAACTGATGATCAGCAAAAGAGCGGCAACAATTAGAAAGTGGAGTGGCTCAAAAGTGATAGGGAGATAGGAGAAAAAGTACACATCCGTTTGCAACCGGAGAACGTGGAATTGATTCTGCAGCCATCCGGCCACCAGGGTAAGTACTGCACCAATGATCCATCCGACGATGACCAACGCCATTCCGACGGCAAGGAAGATTTGCCGCAACTGACGCCGCTGCATCCCCAGACTCCGGAGGACGGCTATTTCGTGTAACTTAGCAACCATTAAAGTCAGCAGCGCTGAGACAACATTGAATAGAGCCACAAAGGCAATCAGCCCCAGCACAATGGGAATAGGGCGTTTTTGCAGATCAATCCAGGCAAAGAGGGAACTATACAGATCGTACATCGTGCGGGCAACGAATCGATAACCCAATCCCTGATTGAGTCGCTCAGCGATTGGAATCAACTGCCGTAAATCCGCAACCTGAATGTCATACCCGGTCGCTTGATATCGCGAAAATCCCAATAGGCGTCCGGCAGTTTCAAAAGGCAGAAAAACCACATTCTCATCAAACTGCGTTGCGCCAGTCTCAAAGATGGCAATGACGCGTAATGCTGCGATGCTGGGCAATGACCGCTGTTGCACAGCAGCGTTAAATGCCAGCAGAAATATTGTATCATTCACCTGAAGATCCAGTCGTTCAGCCAGTAATCGCCCGATCATTAGTTCTGGTGCAGAATCCGAGCGAAAATGAGCTTTGCCCTGTTGCACGAACGGGGAGACATAGGGGAGAGCAGCATCGGTTGGAATTCCTTTGCATAAAACCCCATCGAACTGTTGAGAATGCTTCGGTTTGATCAGTGCATTTCCCAGGCGATAAGGAACAACCGCTGTAACATTGGGAGTTTTCTGGATATATCCCAGAGGGTCTTCATAGTGCTCAATGGGTAAACTAAAAAGCCCGGTAATTTCGATATGAGCCGTAAAACTGGTAACGTAGCGGTAAATCGCATTTTCAAATCCCTGGAGGATTGCCAGTGCCAGAAGCACCGCTGCCGTGCCTAAAGCAACACTTCCAACGGCGATGGTGTTAAAAATCACAATGTGGCGAGTTTCACTCCATTTCGGAAACAGCCATCTCTGGATAAAGATCCGCCGCAGCGGATGCAGCAGCCACCGCATCGTCACTTAATCTTGCTGTGCGTACCGATAAAAACCCTCGCCTGTCTTCCGTCCCCACTTTTTTGCATCGACCAACTGCTTCTGCAAAAGGGAAGGGGCAAAGCGGGGATCATAAAAGTATTGCTGCCATACAGACAGCGTCACAGCGAAATTGGTATCAACACCGATAAGATCCATCAGCTCAAAAGGTCCCATTCGAAAACCATAGCTTCGCAACAATCGATCTACCTGTTCCACGGAAGCTGTTCCTTCTTCCACAATCCGCAGCGCCTCATTGTAGAAGTTTCGGGCAACTCGATTGACAATAAACCCTGGAACATCCTTTACAATAACGGGAATTTTGCCGATAGATTCGGAAAAATCTTTGATAATCTCAATAACCGAATCAAGAGTGAATGCCCCTTTGACCACTTCCACCAGCTTCATAATGTGTGCAGGGTTGAAAAAGTGTAAGCCCAGAAAACGACCAGGATGCTGAAGCTCGCTTTGAAGGGAGGAAATGGCAATGGAAGAAGTATTGGTCGCGATGATTGCCCGTGATGGCAGCAAAGATTCCAATCGGTGTAATAGATCTATTTTTGCTGTGCGGTCCTCGATGATAGCTTCGATCACGCAATCTGCCGCGGCACAATCTTCCAGACGAGTTGTAAAGGAGATCTTTTCCTGCAAAACAGAATGGAGCAATTCAGCAGCCAGTTTGCCTTTCTGCACCGCTTTCTCCAGATTTCTGGCTATCTGATGTTGTGCGCGTTTCAGGACGGCATCGCTTAGATCATACAGTGTAACGGGAAATTGGTGGAGAAGGAGGGCAGTTGCGATACCCGTCCCCATCACACCCGCACCACAGATCGCAATTTGCTGCGGCATCTGGAAAGTAACAGCATCTTTTTTCATCGCTTATCGTCCCTTAAATTGTGGTTCCCGTTTTTCCAGAAAAGCGGCTACGCCTTCGGCATAATCCTCCGTTTCGCCTGCTTTCTGCTGATATTCTACTTCCATTTCGAGCATTTCATCCAGGGAAGCAACCAGTCCTCGCTGGAGCATCTGCTTTACGAACCCATATGTTTTGGTTGGTCCCTGCGCATATCGCTCAGCCCATCGCTGAACGGCTGTGGGAAGTACTTTGGGAGAGACCACAGCATTAACCAATCCCAGCCGCAGCGCTTCTTCCGCACTGATGGGCTTATTCAGCGTGGCGAATTCGAACGCTTTCGGATATCCCATCAACCGGGGATAGAAGAAACTGGCACCTGAGTCGGGAACCAGGGCAATGCCGATAAAAGCTTCAACAAATCGGGCACGTTCGCTCATAATACGAATGTCTGCAGCTAATGCCAGCGAAAGCCCGGCACCAGCCGCCACGCCATTGATCCCGGCAATTACCGGCTTTGGCATTGATGTCAACAGGCGAATGATAGGATTATACCGTCGGCGCAAAGAATCTGCCAGTGATCGCTGCTTTTCGCCTGGTTTGGGTGCTTCCTTGAGGTCCTGACCGGCACAAAATGCCTTCCCGGCACCGGTGATTACAACACACCGAACTCCTTCGTGCTCCGCCACCGTCTTCAAAACCTGCTGAAGCTCTGTCGTCATTTGCTCGTTCACTGCGTTATAAACGTCCGGTCGATTCAGGGTGATGGTAAATATGCCCTTCGCATCGAAGGTTGTAAGAATCGTTTCGTATTGCTGCTCGCTCATTCCTCAAATTCCTTTCTTTATTGCCCCTGCCATTTGGGTTGTCGCTTTTCCAGAAAGGCTTTCATCCCTTCGTGGGCATCCTCGGTGGAAAAGAGGAGGTAGAAGTTTTTGCGTTCATATTCCAGCCCGATTTCCAGCGTCGTATCAAAAGCGCGAAGCACCGATTCCTTTGCCAGCCGGGCAGCAATTGGAGGCATCGAAGCCACTTCGTCAGCAAGTGCTAAGGCTTCATCCAGATACACCTCGACGGGAACCACCTTGTTAACTAATCCTGCACGGAGTGCTTCATAGGCAGAGATCATTCGTCCTGTCAGCACCATCTCCATCGCCAGCGCTTTGCCGACTGCGCGGGTTAGCCGCTGCGTTCCTCCAGCGCCGGGCATAACCCCAATTTTAATTTCCGGCTGTCCAAACTGTGCCGTTTCGCTGGCAACGATCATATCACACAGCATTGCCAGTTCGCACCCACCGCCCAGCGCATAACCGCTGACGGCCGCAATGATGGGAGTTTTTACCCGCCGGATCGTATCCCATTTGCGAAACTGATCGCGGAGCAACATTTCGACAGAATCCGCCTCCGCCATTTCCGTAATATCAGCGCCCGCCGCAAAAGCTTTTTCGTTGCCATAAATCACAATGCACCGAATCGCCGGATCCGCGTCATACGTTGTAAAAGCATCGACCAGCTCATCCATTGTGGCAAGATTGAGTGCATTGAGCACTTTCGGTCGGTTGAGCTGAATTGTGCCAATGTGGTCACCGTGTCTGGCAACTCGAATAAATTGGTAGGTTCGTTCCATAGCTTTCGCTTTCCTGTTGTCTTGCCTCACATAAAACCAACTGCAAAGTTACGGAAAGCAGGGAAGAAAGCCAACTTCTGCCGATGGTGCCCAATCTGTGGTCAAAAAGATAGCCTGTGCAAGAGAATTTGTCCGGAGAAGAGCACAAGGGGCTGATAATGTGAATTGAACAAGCAGGAACTCAAAGCACAGCGCGATCTCTTCAGAACACAAACAACTATGGGTGTACAATCTGCCTGCAGAATCCCGATGGCACAGAAAAAATAGCGGGGCATAATGCCCCGCTCCAAACGCTGCTACGCTTCTTGAAAATTTACAGTACACCAAATTACTCTGTTGAGATACGCACCTGCGCGGTTGAACCGGTAAACACAACAACCAGATCAAGCTGCTGGCGCTTGCAGGGAAATTCTATGACAATTTCCTGGACCGGATAGTCCGGGTGTGCAATCCGGACTTCATACGTTCCACGGCAAATTCCGTCAAACCACGCCTCGCCATCATCGTTTGTATGGGCTGTTTCGATGGTTTCGCCGTTGGGATACCGCAATCGCACTTCTGCATCAGCTATTGGTGAGGGAGGGGAGGTACGATTGTCCTGCAAAACGACGTGTAACAGGTGATTGCAGCATTCCCGGAGTGGCTCGAGGGTCAGGACTATCTCTTTGTTGTCTTCACACTCGACCTCAAAGTCTTCCTTGGCTACGATCAGCAAAGAGTCACCGTGTTCACCAGCAATAGCATAGGTAGCCCGTACCCGATAGTGTCCAGTACAAAGATCTTCCCACACAATGACACCATCGGCATTGGTATATCCAGAGCGGATCACCCGCACAGGACGATGTGTAAGATCCAGCAACTCAACCCACGCTCCCTCAACTACCTGATGCTCCCGATCCTGCACCTGTACCCACACCCGGTTATCGCAACATTCCACGACCGCTGCAAGTTCTACCGAGTGCTCGGTTGTGTCATCACAGCCAATATGGACTGAATTCTCATAACGGTGATAGCCATCTGCCTCTACGACAACGATATAGGTGCCGGAACATAAAGGAGTGAAAACAACCCGACCCTCGACATCGGTCAGCTTTGTATCCAGCGGTTGCCCATTCGCAGACTTCAAAACAACAGCAGCACCGTGAATGGGAGTTCCCGGCTCTGCGGTATCCCGTACTTCCACGATGAGCATGCTCTGACAGCAATCACTGGAATCTCTTTTGCTGTACCCATCACCATGGTGGGGCGACAGCGTAAGATGTTTCTGTACTTTCCCACAGGAATCGATGGTAAAGTGCCCATAAGCAGCAACAGGACGAAAACCGGGAGCCCCCGCTACAAGAAAAGCGTAGTCACCTGGACAGAGAGAATCAAACGATACAGTGCCGCTGGCAGCTGTTCGCCCAATACGAAGCGTGTCACCACTCTGAAGCAGCGCAACATACAGATCCGCTACTGGATGCTCCGCAGAATCACGAACCGTTAACTGAAACTCGCCGCAACAACCATTCACTTCATCATCAGGTACTGTTGGTTGTTTTTGGCAGGAAGAGGCGATAAACAGGGCTGTGACTATGAACAGGGAAATGCTGATAAGATGGAACCCGCGCCGCATAGGCCCGACTCCTCAACTTGTGAAACATACAAACTTACCCTCACAACCTCAAGATTAACACTTTTGTGGGGAGAATGTTACGAGGGATGTGTAAGAACAGTGGCGGTCGATCGGTGCAGGGGAGCATGATAAGCCCGAAATTAACATAAGAATTCTTATAATGCGTTATGGCAATACCGCCCATAACACTGCTTTTTGGCTACTTTCAATTCACCGCCAATGACTTTTTCACTCCTGAAGCGTAAGCCTCCGCAAAAATGCAATTGCATCGCTCTCCGTAACATCGAAATCCCGCAGTGCGGCTGGTCGATCATTTTCTACCTGTCCTTGCTCAAAAAACTCAATTCGTCGCCCTTTTGCCAGTGCAAAGAGCGTCAACGCCAGGGTCGCTGCGGAGGTTCCACCGCTGATGTTCACAATAATTTCCTCATCACGGTAGCGTCGGCCACGGATCGAGTGAATTTCTTCCAGAATCTTCAAAAGACTTTGCTTGATATCGCGAAAACTGTCAAAATCCACCGGACCCTTAAAATGCAATTGTGGCTTCCTGGGCAAATCTTGCACGTTCAGCGACGCAGCTTCATGACCATTCAACGATGGAGTCTCGTCCAGCAATTTTTCAAACTCCTGGCGCTGATGCCAGGATTTCTTACTGGTTAAAAAGAAAACATGTTCCAAACCGGGTTTGGAAAGCACTGCCCGAAGTGGTAATTCCCAATTGCCAGGAAGTTTTCGCTGATGAAGTTTTTTCAATGATTTTCGGAATTTTTCCATATCTCCCGCAAAAGCTGACAACGCCATAACCAGTACCTTAGGTGACACCTTCTCCGGAGATTGGGATTCGAGCGGATACCAGACAATAAAGAGCGTTCCCAGGATCAGGATTGCCAGCAGAGATAGGAATGCATAAACATAGTTGTGTTCGTGTAGATCATCGGCAACCCACGACGTCAGAATTAAAAACGCCAGCATAGCAATCAATCCGTAAAGCCCTTCGATATTCCCGGCAAGAATATCTTTCATAACCAGACTCAGACTTTTCGTCCGCAGCTTCTGTCGGTAACGCCAGAAAGTCACGACACCAACAACAACGAAGATAGCAGATAGCAGCCACGGCGCCGTTTCCTCTCGAAGGAGAACAGTTTCAAGAGGCTGGAGTGTCGTCCAGGAATGTACCGTGAGAATAGCAGCAAACAGTAGGAATACGCCACCAGAAAACTTCAATAGTGCTTTTGCTTCTGCGCTCCATCGTTGAAACAAACGAAATGAAAACTGCTTGCGCTGCGATGGAGTGCTACGACGCGTCATTTCTGGTAAAATACTTATAAAAATGCAACAAAAAAGCGGGAAACCGCCATCGACAGTTTCCCGCTCACTTGAGTCACACCTCTGGTTTGCTAAGTTCTTCTTGCCGAGTCGTTACTTCTTCTTTTTCTTCTTTGAACTGCTGCTTTTTTTGGCACTACTGGCGGACTTTGCGCTCTTTTTTGCCGCTTTCTTCGCCTCTTGCTCCTTCTGCTTCCGTGCTTCTTCTTCTGCCCGCTGACGCTCCAGGATCATCAGCGCTTCTCGCATCCGGTAATATCGCTGCTTGGCACGCTCAATCGTTCGCCGGCGATATTCCGGATCATTATGGTACCGCTCCAGCGCTCGCTTTTTTACCTTTTCCCGGTACTCCGGATCTTCGTGGTAGCGCTTCCGGAGATATGCCAGGATCCGCTCACGATTCCGCTGGTAATACTCGCTCGCATAAGTGCGCTTCTTTTCTGCCTGACTCGTGGCTTCGCTGGTTGTCTCCGTTGCTTCAGCCGCTTTCTTTCGTTTTGCCATCTGTTGGTTCTCCCGCGATTTGTTAAACAATTCGGTTATAAAAAATCAAGAGGGCGACACGCCAAAAATTTTTCACATAGAAGGTTACAAAGGCGTACAACGAATTTCTTTTTCAAAGTATTGTACGGGCAGTGTCAGCAGTGTCATGTTTTTAACAATGCGCACCAGCGCTGTTTTATGAAGGCGCTTCCCCAGCAACTGTACCAGTTGCAGCAGCGATGATCTGTTCATAGTGTTCCAGTACGGGTTTGATATGCGGAACATATTCCAGCATTCGGCGGTGATAGCTTGCCAGTGTTGTCGAGCTTAAGTTTGGATCCAGCACGGCAACCGTATACGCATCCTGCACGCCGTAACTGACGAAATCGAATAATTTCCGGAAATTGCGAAACATCATCGGTTGTTCAATCGCTTCCCAATCATTCAGTGCTGGCATCTCTCCTGATTCCTCTACGGCATCCAGCCACTGCTGGCGAAGTGCCTGCGTTCGTGGGGTTGGAATGATATATGGCAGCCGATCATAAATGATCCACTGGAATGGACCAAAGCGATAGCCTAAAGCGTGGAAATCCAGTGGCCGCGAAAGCAGCACGGCATCTTCCCGCTGTGCTAACTCTTCCCGTAGTGCGGTCAACGTGCGGTGCGTCTTACCATAATATATCAGCCGATCACCCAAAATTTCCTGCACCAACTGGTAGATCCGGCTCAGCACGTTCCGCTGGTGTGCAACAATCCAGGCATTAGCTGGTAGCAACGGCAGCAACCGGTGGAGCATCAAAGCGATTTTCTCACCGAAATATTCGCTGGATGATCGCGGCAGTCCTTTCGTAAAGATGACCTTTCCCCGTCGCGCAGACTCCAGTGGCAGATCAACAAAAGGTACAGTAGTAGTGCCAAAGAAAAGCTCGCTCAAACGGTGGCGCTCTTCGGGATGATAAAACAATGAGGAACTCAATAGAACTGTTGAAGCATTCTGCCATATAGAGAGCAATTGCTCCACTGAATCTGTAAGCTGCAATTGCGAGGAAACCAAAAAAGTGTTGCCATCCCGATACAACTGCCCATAGCTCACGTAATTCGCCCGGCTGAACTGGTCCAGCAATCGACTCCACTCCTGAAGCACTGTGGTTATTCGCTCTCTCTCCTGCTGAAAGTCCGCCGGGAGCTGGTTCAATTGCTCAACAACCAATTGCAGTTGCTGCCCAACACCGTGCAATTTCTCCAGCCATTCTGATGATTGTTCGTGCCCTGACAGCGGAACATAAGTTACAATCTGTTGCCGCTGTGACTGACGCAGCTCTGCCAGCAATTCTTCCACTGCATACCGTGCTGACCGAAATGCCTCCTGCTCCGTAAGCCGATCCTCCAGATGATGCAATAGCGACAGCACCTGGTGGAGTGGGATGCGGATGGTATTCTGTGCGATCAGCAGATCCTCCAGCACTTCTGCTTCCAGTCCGATTATCGCCGGGCGCAGCAACGGCAGCAATTGCAGTTCTGGCTGCTGCGCATTCAACAGAGCGCCGTAATCAGCAAACAGCAGGCGCGCGTTCCGTGCCGTCTGATAATATCGACCATAGAAGCACTGACTACTTTGCTGAAGACATTCCTCTGTGTGGTAAGTCAGCTTTTCCAGCCACTGACTGATCTTGACGTGAGAGCGTAATTGCGGCGGTAATTCCTGCACCCGTCCCGTTGTTGTCCGCATTCCCCACAGGGTTAAAAAGAGGCGGACAAAAAACTCCGAGGCAACCGGATCATCGCCCTCCGGATAATACCCTTCCAGCAGCGTTGGCAGTCGACGGGGACAGACAAAGTGCACTGGCTGCCACACTCGATCGATCTGCAACTCCTCTGCCTGCAAATACTGCTTCAACGAGTGAGCAATTTCCACAAGATCCTCCCGCTTCTGGGCACCGGGTGCTACGATACATACAGCTTTGCCGGCCTCCTGCACGTACGAAAGCGCTCCCAGCAGTGTGCTGAGCAGCCATTCCCACGAAGGTTCAGAGGCAATAAGAAGAGATTCTCCATTCTTCTGTGCCAGCCAATCCCCCACGTGCCGCGCTCGCTTACTGGTTTCAACAAAATGCACCGGGGTAGCAACAACACTCTCAATCCACTCTGCCAGCACGTCCTGAACAGCAACGGGCAGATAGAAAAAGAGTGGATCCAGTGCTCTTTTTTCCCTTTGTCGATTCTCTTCCTCAGGAAGCTCCGGATGATACAACAGGTTCTGGTCAAGCGAAACAGCAGGCAATCCAAGCGCTTGATGCAGATTCTGAAACAGCGTTCGCCACTGCCATCGGGTACCATCCAGCCGTTCGAGAAGTGCCACGATAGTAGCAACCAGATGATGGTGTTCTGGCAGCATTAACAGATGAATCGCTCGTTGCACCGCTTCCACCATCAACGCTGCATCTTCCAGTGCACGATGACTTTGTCCGCCGGGCAACGAAAGCCCAAGATGTCGAGCAACTTGTTCCAGCGAATGGGAATGCTGCTCCGGAAAAAGCAGTTGAAATAATTGAACGGTGTCCAGCAACGGCGGTTGAAAATCTCTGCCAAAAAACTTCTGGAGAAACTTGAGCTCAAACCGGGCATTATGCGCCATCAAAGGATAACCATCAATGAACTGCCAGAAAGGCTCGATAATATGGGCAAAAGCCGGGGCAGCTTGCAGATCTTCTTCAGTGATCCCTGTCAACTCCGTAATGTAGGGTGGCAGCGGCATAAACGGGTTGACCAGTGTATGGAAGCGATCCACCTCGTGGCCATTCTCATATTTCAATGCGCCAATTTCAATAATGGCATCATTGGCAACATCTGTTCCGGTCGTTTCAAAATCCAGCGCTACAAAAGATCCAAGATATTGCAGCGGCGTTTCACTCTTCATACTGATGTCCCTGCTTTGTTCCCAAAATCAACTGCTCCCACGGCAGCGGCTTTCCCTGCCGGAGTTGCTGTATAAATG
>JALWUI010000038.1 GCA_027082775.1 Candidatus Kapaibacterium sp. | reverse complement strand
CACCTGTCCCATCCCCGTCACCACATCCGCACTGCTGCCTTCCAACTGCACCCAGTTACTCACCTTTCCCCCTCCTTCTGCTCGAAGGTACACCACGACCAGTTCCTTCTTCGGATCCACCCAGATTCCGATAGTCGTATCCACCACCACCGTATCCATCACCTTCTTCGGCAATCCCTCGGCGTTTGCTATCATATCCTCGTCCTCGTACACCACTACCCGATACCGCTCGGCTCCTTCCACCGGTCGCCACCGGATCGGAAACGGAATCTCTTTCACCCTGAATTCCCGATACACCCAGTACCACAACGTATCATACTCCGGTGTTACTTTAACTCGATACCGATGCTGATCGTACACAAACGGTCGGCGCAGAAATTCTCCCGGTCGATACACAAAGGCATACTCCGGTCCTCCTATGATGATCCGATCCCTGCCGCCATACGCACAACTCCGAATCACACTGGTCAAAAAGGAACTTACCAGCGGCTCAAAATCCGGGATAAAATCAATCGCCTGCCGTTCCCAGCTTCTGCCTCCATCGCCGGTCAACCATACCTGTGATGGACTGCCAACTACCACTCCTCGAAGCGTGTCCAGAAAGTCGATCTGATATGCGGGACCAGCGAACCTCACATCCCGCATTCCGCCCCACGGCACCTCGATCGATATCGTGTCCAGCAGCTTCCGTATCTCCTCCCCCTGCTCGCGAATCTCCCACACGATCAATGCCGCCGGCATCGTTCCGATCTCACCCCGCGGGTAATAATTCGCCACCACGTACCAGTGATCCCAATCCACCACATCCAGCCAGCCAGTCACATACGCTGTCGGTGACCAGTTGTACCGCGCCTTGACCAGCGAATCCAGATCGATCACATTCCAGTGCTCCCCATAGCCACTGGTCCACCAGATCTCATCGTAATTGTGCACTATCCATTTGCCCGCTCCCGCTATGTCCACCATACTATATCCCCACCCCACGCCTCTGACCGTATCAACACTTGCCCATTGATCTTTGGTCACCAGCAAATAGAAACCCGCTTCCTTGGTCCCCTGAACCGTATCCTTCCACTTCACCACCACTGGCACGATCCCTTCCTGTGCATCCATCATCTCAATATCATACGACGCAACCGTCGCAACCTTCCCTTCCCGTTGGAACCACTTCGACAGATCCACGTTCTGCCAGGTCTGTCCCAGATCTTCAGTCCACCACAATACCGGATCGATCAACACATACAACCGCCCACTCTGCGCCTCCCAATCCATTGCAATGAACTTCTCCGGATCCCGCAAACGCTGATCCACCATCAACACCGAATCCCACTGTCGACCGTAGTCAGTGGTTCGGAGAACAGTGACAAAACTTGCAAGATTGGAAAACGCTAAAAACGCCGTATCCTGACCAGCGAAGGTAATGGCGACCACATATTTGCCGGGGATGTAATATCGATAAACGGAATCCACAAACATCCGGCTGCCTTTCTTCCACCGCTCTGGTACAACGTTGGGAACATACCGGGTCTCCCAATCCGTAGTCCACTGCGAGTAGACAGACAACGCACAGATTATCCCAATAACTCCTGCTCTATACCATCGCATCGGGCTGTCCTTTTGTTGTTGAATAAACCTCTATCGGCTCTGTCTGTTGCTACCTCACAATCTCTTGCGCCATCCGCAATCGGACACAACAGCATACAGGAAGCGACAAAAGCAGGCACGGTGAAGCATTACCGGATATGCACAATTCAAGCACCGCATTAGGATGGACACCCGACCGTTCTGGCTACGTTGCGCACACCTGTTTGTTTTTCGGAGGCAAGTATACCAATTTCTCTGGAAACAACCAAACAATGAGCTGAAGTGAGAAGGAAGTTTCAGATGGTGCAGCGGGAGTGCAGGCTGCAGCGGATATCCACCGGGAATGCACACCTGCGTGTGTCCGGGAGCGCACACTTTAGGGTGCAGTTTCCCTCACCTTATCCCTCTCCCAGCGGGAGAGGGAATTTTTGCACCCGTAGAGGCGACCCGGCGAGTCGCCATCACCCGCACCTGTAGGGGCGACCGGCCGGTCGCCCCTACACATTTACGTCAGTGCCTCCTTTTAT
>JALWUI010000037.1 GCA_027082775.1 Candidatus Kapaibacterium sp. | reverse complement strand
TTTGAGACGGTGGAGACTTCGCACCATCGGCGACCTGATCGCTGGAAGGCGAGGTATCTGCGGGTAGCCGATCTGTCTCAGCCGCTGCTTGTTCGGCTCCTGCCTGTTTCGATCGCTGCAATGCTTCTTGCAGTGTCACGATCAGTTGTTCCAGTACTGGAAGCAGTTCCAGCAAAGACTCTGTGTGCAGAATCAGCAGTTCCAGTTCCGTGGCTTTTTCGACTAATTGAGCAATGGGCGAGGCAAGGAGATCCATCGGATCTGTGGGGAATCGTTTTGCCATTGAGTCTTTCCGTTTTTGTGAAACATTCGTTTTTTGGCGTCATCGACGTCGCTCTAAAACACGCAATCGGGGCAAAAAGAGGGGTAGCAGTGAGCATTTTGAGAAGGTTCTTAAATGCCAAAAAGCAGTTTCCCGGCGTGGGATTCGTGAAAGAAGACAGCGTGGTGATTGACACACCCGGTTTGGGTGGTAAGCGGCTACAATTTGTGAATAGGATTGTCACTGCGTCAGGTTCTCTTATCGATGCCACCAATCAAATCATTGCCATCGGGCAGATCGTCGTCGCCAGTAGAATCATCGTCACCGGTCAGATCGTCGATGCCAATGAAACCATCGATATAATCATCCGTGCAGTCATCAAACCGTTTCCTGTCGATATACCATGTTGTGAACTTTGCTATTTTGAAATACCCTCTGAGTGCCATTGCGTCGATTGCCTGTCGTAGTAATTCCTTGAATTTTTTCCTTTGCACCTGATTTGCTTCCAGGAAATCGCTGCTTGATACATCGGATAACCCGGAGAGAATTTTGACAACCGGATGTGGAAGGTCGCCAGCGGAGTCGCGTCTCAGCATCGTATCGGACATTGCTTGCCTCAACGTGCTCACCAGAGGGTGTTCATGATAGAAGTTAAGGCTGTTTAACGTTTTCAGGAACTGCTCAGGGAGTACGGCTGGCGTACAGATCCGAAGGTGCGGTAATGAGCGGACATTGGTATCTTCGTATTCTCTTTGGTAACTGGAGAAGGGCATTTTTGCTCCCCATCCCCGCTTTTGTCCATAAAGCTCGGAGTTCCACTGCGGCAGTGATCGAAGGGAGGACACAAGTGGGGCGGAGCGGAAGCTGGGGGCGATAGTGAAACCGTAGCAAGAAAGTAGAGGACAGAAGTGGTGCCTGTAGTCTCGCAGGTTGAAGAGGAAGAGCCGTTGACAGTAATTGTCCAGAAAGAGGCTGTTCGTGAGTTGACCGGGAGTTTCGATCCAGATCGGCTTTTCGTCGAAGATAAGGAAAAAGTCAATGGTATGAGTGCGCTGGATGGAGGGACGGAGTGGATCTGGATAGCCGATCCTTAGATTGCGTACCCAGGGGATGCTGGTCGTTGAGTGTTGAAATATTTCCAGCAGCTTCAAGATGTCCTCGTCGTGTTCCCGGAGAGGGGCGGAGGTGGCGGATTGAAGCGTTTCCAATTGAAGCGTTTCCAGCAGTTCCGGAAGATATTGATTGCGCATCCAGAGAATGAGGGTGATGATCATAGAGAGGGGGTTGAGGAGAGCGAACTTCACTGCATACAGTGCTGCTGCCTGGCTGAACAGTTTCATCCATTCTCCAGCAAGAAACAGCAGCGCTTGCGTGTCTGGATTGAGTTGTATCTGGAAGGTGAAGGGTTTGCGTTCCTGATAGTTCCGGAGGAGGTTGGCGGTATGGGTCAGATAGTGCAGCAATTGCCGGGTTAATTGGAAGGCGTAGGTTTGATCAAACGTTGCTTCTCCAGTGTAATCCAGCCCGCGAAACCCGGCCAGGTGGAGGACGTGAGGCTGATCAAGGTGTGGAATAGGAGCAAGAGTGAATTCAAAATGCTCCTGCCTTCGAGCAATAGCCTGCTCGGCAGCAGTGAGGAATCGCTGAAGATGTGGGTAGAATTTCCCGATAACCAGGCTGGCAGTGATCAGTCGATGGTCCGGTGGTTCAATGCTTCCTCCAAGGATCTGAAGGTTTTGTTCTTCCAGCCATTTTTGAAGATCTTCCCACGAACTTTCCGGAAGTCCGAAAGATGTCCAGGTATGAACGCGCTCCAGGATTGTTTCTGGATCGTCGGTCGGCTGGGCAGGATC
>JALWUI010000036.1 GCA_027082775.1 Candidatus Kapaibacterium sp. | reverse complement strand
AACGCACAACGGACGAAAGCATCCTCCGAGAGTATGGAAACACCTATTTAGACGACAATCAAGGCGATAACAACTCCGATTTCACCGTTTGCCGGGAAAAAATTTCCCATCGCTCCAGTTAATGAAAAAATTGTCACGATTTACTCATTGGTGCAGCAGGGCTGCCGCTGTATTTTTGTAATTGGATAAAGGGTACACGCGACAAAAAGGAAACATCTGGCACAATCTTTGCCACTGTATTTGTGGGTATGTCAAACGACAAGGATGGTAACATCCGATGCGGAACTTTCAAGTTCGGTTTTATACGTCACTGTTCACCATTTTCTCCCTTCTGTTGCTCCTGCTTCCAGCCGGATTTGTGATGCATTCATTGTCAACAGAAGCAGGCACTGAACAGCAAGACACGTCGACCCAATCGCCGAACTATGTGAAACTGTCTGAATCCATCATTGCGTTCGAACAGCGTGGGATCGCATCGTGGTACGGTCCCCGATTTCACGGCCGACTCACCGCAAATGGTGAGCACTACAATATGTACGCTATGACGGCTGCTCATAAGCAATTGCCGTTTGGCTCTATTGTCAAAGTCATCAACCGGGAAAACGGCAAAGCGACGCTGGTGCGAATCAATGATCGTGGTCCGTACGTCGCCCGACGTATTATTGACCTGACGTACACTGCTGCAACTCGTTATTTGGGTTTTGTCGGCATTGCTCCCGTGCAACTTCAGGGATTTCAACCTCTGCAACCGAAATACATTTTGCAACAAAAACCGGCGCCGGGAGCAGTCTTGTTGACGCTCAATACGGATCTGGATCCCATTATTCCGTTGCGGTCCGTAACGCCTATTTATACGTCTCGCAATTTCACCCAAACGCTCTTCGAGTGGGATAAGCAGCGTCAACGCTCGAAAGAAGTGTATTTGCAAATCCTGATGCCTCAGGATTCAGCCTCTTATCAGCGGACATTGCAGTGGGGTAAAAAGCGTCGTTCAACCCCGGTTTTTGTTTACCGTCTGGTAACGCCGCAACCGCTGCAGATCGTCGCAACGGAATCAACAGCAATAAAGCCAAAGCACTATGAATAATCGTGTTCGATTGTGGTGGCTGTTGAGCGCACTCTTGGTGGGGGGATGCACACTGCCCCCCCGCACTTCCTTATTTCCACCGCCACCGGAGCAGCAACGCATTCCGTATGCGGTGCAACTTGCTCCAGAAACACCGCCTATGCCACCACCTCGGGTTGACACGATCTACCTTCACGCCCAACCGGCTGCGGACGCTTATCTCCCGCGTGAAACACCATTGTACTCGGCGCCCGAATCGGAGTGGGCATTGTTAGAAGAAGCCATTCAGCTCATTGAGCAATACCAAACGGATGCTGGCTGTGACAAACTGCAAGCATTTCTCAGTCGCTATCCGATCCAGGATTCAGCATATTACGAAGCAAAATACTACGAAGCGGAATGTATGATTCAACACCAGCGTTTTGCTCAGGCGCTGACAGCGCTGCGGAACTTAAATGCTGTCCCTCACCTGCCCTCCCGGATCCACCAAAAAGTTCTGGTCCGAATCGGGCAATTGTACTGCGTTCTCAAACAACCTGCAAAAGCGGAGCAGTATTTTACGCAACTGAAGACTCTTTATCCGAACTCTCCTTTTCGTCGCCTGGCAAATTGCGACTTTCTGCGGAATCAGTAAACGCGTCTTCTTTGACCTGCTTTTCCCGACTCTGGAGATAGATCCAGCGTACCACCCAGATGACAACCAGCAGCGCAATAATGCTGGTAATCGTTTTGCCATAGATTTCCAGATACATTGCAATGGTTTGCCAGTTCTCTCCGAAAAGAGCACCGGCGTAAATCAGGAGTGCATTCCAGATCAGGGAACTAATGGTGCTCAACACCAGGGTAACATCGAATCGCAACTGCGAGACGCCGGCAAAGAAAGAAATTACTGCACGGGTACCGGATAAGAACCGATTGGCAACAATCAACCAGTAACCATATCGCTGGAACCACCGTTCAACCTGCTCCAGCGCATCTTCCGAGATAAACCGAAAAATACGCCATTGCGTTATGTGTTTGCCAAAAAATCGTCCCACAAAGTACATAGTGAGGAAACCGGC
>JALWUI010000035.1:9940-29605 GCA_027082775.1 Candidatus Kapaibacterium sp. | reverse complement strand
CTTTCGCCAGACATTGCAAAATCTCCAGGGCATTGTTGCTCGCTTCCGCCAAACTCCTGAAGGCAAAATTGTCTATCTGCTCCGGGAAGGACAACTGGCAGGCGAGCTCACCACCGAAAAAGTTCGGGGCAAATCTCCAGAAGAAGTCTTTGATCCACAATATGCAAAGGCTGTTCTGCAAGCGGTTGCTCCTGTATTTGAAACCGGACAACCCCACACCTTAGAGATCCACTCTCAGGGGCGCTGGCTGCTAACCGTTAACCATCCGATCCAATCGCCAGGTGGACAAACGCTGGAAGTGGTTGCTTCTGTTTTAGACATTACGCAGTTGAAACAGTATGAATTCGAACTCCAGGCCAGTCGGCAACGCTACCAACAACTGCTGGAAATGTTACCGGCTGGTTTAATGATCCTGGAAGTCCAGTATACTTCTCAATCCGAAGATGCAGGGGCAGCGGAAAACGCCGCGCGCTATCGAGTTGTCCGTACAGAACTGACGTACGCCAATCCGGCATTTGTGCAATCGACAGGTTATACCATCGAGGAATTCAGGCAGATACCTTCTAATGAAATTATCTATCCTGATGATTTTGAAACGCTCTGGCAACGCTGGGAAGCGTGGCTTCGTGATCCCTCTGACAACTCAATACTGACAATGTCATATCGGATTCGGCACAAATCCGGGGAATACCGCTGGATTGAGCTGTATGCAGCGAGGCTCCCCACCTCTGATCCGATGGTCTTCGAAGTTGTCGAAATTGGAATTGACATCACCGATCGAAAGAACGCTGAGCAACGGCTTGCCTACTTAGCCTCCTTTCCAGAACAAAATGTTGACCCCATCATTGAAATTCAGCCTGATGGAACGGTCACTTATTGTAATCCTGCAGCACAAAAGCAATTTCCTGATCTTCCAAAGCGCCGATTGGAACATCCTATTCTGAAGGGCTTAGATAATATCAAAGGTGAGCTAACGCGCTACATTCACCGACCATTCATTCGCGAAATAAATGTGAACGACAAAATTTACGAGGAACGAATCTTTTTCATCCCGGAAACGCAAGGATTGCGCATTTACTGCTACGACGTGACGCTAAACCGTCTTTCGGAGTTGCGTCTACGCGAAGCATTGCAGCGCGAGCAAGAATTCAATCAACTGCGATCTCGCTTTATCCGCCTGCTCTCTCACGAAATTCGAACCCCTCTGACCGGCATTCTTTCCTCTGCCGACATCATCCACCGATATGCTCACCGCCTTCCGGAAGAACAGATGAATAAGTTGATCGAAAGCATCATCCAGCGATCCCGGGACCTGGGGAAGCTGATGGATGACTTTTCCTTCTACAATTCCCTCTACGAAAACCAGATCCGCGGGCAATTTACTGATACCATTGAAGCTCGCGACCTGACAATGCATATTCGAGCAACCTTCGAGTCCATTGCTAAAGACAAGCAGCAAACGCTGGAAATTCAAACGCACAATTTACCTCCTACTTTTCAGTACAATCGCCCTCTGCTGGACTACATCTTCCGAACATTGCTGCAAAACGCCAGTCAGTTTTCGCCTCCATACTCCACAATCTGGTGCCGTGTTATGGCCACAGATGATTCGCTGATTATCGAAGTGGAAGACCAAGGCATTGGCATTCCGAAGGACGAAATCCACGAAGTGTTTCGCCCCTTCTTCCGGGGAAGCAACGTAGGGCATATTCCAGGCACCGGGTTAGGTTTAGCTTTGCTCAAAGATTTTATAGAGCTACTGCACGGCAAAATTTCCATCCGCAGTGAAGAAAATAAGGGAACCACCGTCCGGGTCGAGCTTCCCCTGCAACCGAACAACCAGCGGTTGCCCACCAACGGACATCAGCATAACGATTTATCAGCGTAAATCTACTCACAAGTCCAGATAACCTGCTCATTGCACAACATCGCTTGGCGCTATCCGTGTACCCCCTTACGGTCATTGAGCGAGACAAGGAACTCTCTGCGATCCCTATGTCCGACACTCTATGGAACAAGGAAACCGAACAGGACTTTTTCTACGAGACTCTTCAGAGAGGAATAAAACCAGAACAATTGTTCTACCGTACAACTGATCACCGATACTTAGCATATTGGCCCAAGGACTACCAGGGCAAAAAAGCAATGCTGCAGAGCAGGAATGCTTTCATAGGAGAATTTACCGAACGGTGGGTTGAACACCTCTTGCAACCCTTAGCTGATCAAATAGGGGCTTTTGCGAAACGAGGCGTTATTTGTCCTCAATTCGGGCTTACGAAACGCTCCCCTGCTGATTTGCCATCGTTCGACAAGACCAGCCAACGGTGGATCCGGAGGACATTGCGCTGATTGGAGAAGTCAAAATGTCTATCGTCTAGAACTGGGAGTATGATCCTGATCAGGACAGAATGTTGTGCATTGGGGACTTTACAACTCACGAGGGAACGCCCGGTTTGCTCCGATCGGATACGGTGCTCAAAGCCATTGGCAAAAGCCTCAATATTCGAATCTCTGACCCAAAGTCTGTCGCAATCCCCATTTTTGTATTCGGGAACACCCCTCTTGCTCAGAGCTATCATACGAAAGTTGATCTTCTGAAAAAGTTTGGCATCGTTCAGGATTTTTTCTCTTTAAATCCCCGTCCACTGGATGACCCGGCACAATTCTCGCTCTACAACCTCAAGAGAACCCCATCGGAGGGATTGCTCAGAATCGATGGTGTTGATGAGCTTTATCATACACTCCGGAATGTGCTATACGACGAAAGAGAATTTTTTGCATCGATGATTTCAAAAGCGCAACTGGGCAAAATTATTGAACGGGCTTATCGTGAACCGACAGATAGACAGCGAGCGGAAAGATTCCTGCAACTATTGAGGGAGACCCACTAATGAGCAAGAAACGGAAAGGTACCAGAACCAGCACTTTTGGAGTTCCCGGTCGAATCAACCACGATTCCAGCACGTTTTATGCGAGTCGGTTGTACGAAGAGTTTCCTTCGGAAGCATCCGTAGAATATCAGGAAAATCCAATTCCGGAAACTGTGCTCAACAGTATTTTTTGCAAAAGCAGTGAACAAATGGACGAGCTTCCGGAAAACAGTGTACACTTAATGGTAACTTCTCCTCCTTACAACGTTGGGAAGGAATACGATCAAAATTTCAGCTTTAGCGAATATCGAGCATTTCTTCGGCGCGTCTGGCAGGAAGTCTATCGAGTGCTGGTTCCTGGTGGACGAATTTGCATTAACGTCGCGAACTTAGGAAGGAAACCTTACATTCCGCTCCACGCTTATCTTATTGAAGATCTTCTTGAGCTGGGATTTCTTATGCGCGGGGAAGTGATCTGGAACAAAGGAAGCAGCGCCAGTCCCTCCACTGCTTGGGGAAGCTGGTTATCACCGAAAAATCCAACGTTGCGGGATATCCACGAATACATCCTCATCTTTTCCAAAGCGACCTTCCGTCGTGCTAATCCACATCAGCGAGAACGAACAATTTCCCGCGATGAGTTCCTGGAATTCACCAGGAGCGTCTGGACATTCCCCGCTGTATCAGCAAAAAAAGTTGGGCATCCAGCCCCCTTCCCTGAAGAACTTCCTTACCGCTGCATCCAGCTATATACCTTCAAGGGCGAAGTAGTGCTGGATCCCTTTATGGGCAGTGGACAAACAGCACTTGCCTGCCTGAGAACAGGTCGATATTACATCGGATATGACATCAGTCCTGAGTACGTCGCTTTAGCACAAAGGCGAATTCAGCAATGGCACGCAACCGCCGGATCACCCCGACTGTTCTAAGACCGTTCCAGCGTGTGGGCATTCATTGAGAAATGGACAAGGATAGATCCAAGCTTCTGGCAGCTACAAGGTTCCAGCGTGTGGGCATTCGTTGCGAAACCTCTGGCACCTGCGATTGTTCTGGCAACACCTTCTGGTAGCACGGAGCAGCAATGGAGCTGCGACGGCAAGTTTTTTATTCCCTTTGCCTCTCATCCCAGTTCCGCCCGGAACACATCGTGGAGGCGGAGTACACCGATACACCGATGGTGATCATCGACTACCGGGAGCACATTGATCTGGTACGGTCGGTCCTCCATAATTCTTACTGCCTCTGCCAGCAATGCATCGGGATGGATCGTTACCGGATCGGTTGTCATCACTTCGGCTGCCGTTACCGCTTCCAGCGATGACACTTTCTGCAAAATTCGTTTCATATCCCCATCGGTGATGATCCCTAACAAATGCTGGTGGTCATCAACAATGCAGACACAGCCCAGACGCTTTTCCGATAATTCTACCAGCACCTGTCGGAATGAAGCGGTCGGCGCTAACAATGGTAGTTCTGAGCCAGTATGCATCACGTCTGCTACTTTTAGAAGTGTGTTCCGCCCCAACTGTCCTGCAGGATGGTTAGCAGCAAAATCCTCGACAGTCACCTCGTTGTACCGGATGATCAATCCTGCCAGCATATCCCCCACAACCGTGGCAACCGTTGTACTGGTTGTCGGCGCTAACTGCAAGGGACACGCTTCCCGGCGAATCAGGCATTCCAGCGTCAAGGTCGACAGCCGCTTCAGCGGCGTGTCAGCCGTATGAACCAGGCTAATCACCGGAATATCCCGATGCCGCAGGATTTGTGCCAGCGTCAATATTTCCGCTGTGGTGCCACTTTTAGAAATCAGCAGTGCAACGTCTTGCGATCGAACAATACCCAAATCCCCGTGGAGCGCCTCCAGCGGATGGAGGAAGTGAGCCGCCACGCCAACGCTGCGCAACGTTGCTGCCAGTTTTTGCGCAACGATGCCAGACTTCCCAACACCGCTGGTAATGACCTGTCGCGCCCGTGCTAACATTTGCGCCGCCTGCACCAGTGGTTCACCAACCATTTGCTCCAACTGGCGTAACGCCTCAATTTCTTCGCGCAAAATTCGGCGCGCCTCCTCTAACGCTGCTTGATCCGAAAATGGACTGTGCTGTTCCATTCCCACCTGTTTCCTCAAAACACATATCCGAACAGAGCATCAAAGATCAGGATACCGGAGGCGATGATGGTAAAAGCCCGAACCGTCGACCGTCCCACTCCTTCGGCACCGCCGATCGTCGTAAACCCCATACGACAGGCAACAACAGCAGTGAGCAATCCAAAAACGGCTGCCTTTGCCAGCCCCAATATCACCTCTGCCTCGCTGAAAAATCGCTGAACAGAGCTCCAAAAAACCGGCGCGGGAAATTGGAACTTCAGTATGATCAGTGTCACCGCTCCCAACAGCGCAACCACGTTGGAGAAAACAGTCAATAGGGGAATCATCGTTAATGCCGCAAAAACACGAGGCAACACCAGAAATCGATACTTATCGATCGCCATCATTTCCAGCGCATCCAGTTGCTCGGATACTGCCATCGTCCCAATTTCTGCTGCCATTGCGCCACCGACGCGCCCGGCAATAACCAACGCTGTCAACACCGGCGCCAATTCGGTAAACACAACCGTTGCAATGGAACCTCCAATGTAAGGACGTGCCAATCCCATCAGGTGAAATTTGGCGAATAAATTCGTTGCCTGCAATGCCGCAATTGCTCCGGTAAATCCGCCGATCAGGAGCACCAGCGGCAATGAATTGTTGCCAATGATGAGCATTTGCTTGAGCACCATCTGACGATCTGTCCATACAAATGGCAAGGAGCGGAAAGTCACAACAAGAAGTTGGACCATCGCACCCAGCTCCCGAAGAAAGCCCAGCACAGCAAATCCAATCGTTGCCAGAAACCGCCGCACTTTGTGCTCCGTTTACCTATCTCAATTGGCTTTCATTGACGCTTTCTCACAGGGGTTGTTGCGACTCATCCGCAACTCTTTCAGCGCGATCTATTACTCTTGCCCCAGAAACAAAGTGGGATTTTCACCGCTTTCCTCATCGCTTCGCTGCGACTCTATCCGCTTGTCCCAGAAACAAAGTAGGATTTTCACACTTCATCTTTTAGCATCTACTGGGAACGCTTGCTCTCAGGCGCGTACCTACCGGGAGTGCACACTTCCGTGTGCATCTTCCTTGCCGACTAAAGTCGGCGCTCCCGGTTCGCTGGGAGCGCACGCTTCAGCGTGCCTGAAAGCGCATACCTTCGTGTACATCCTCTTTGCCGACTAAAGTCGGCACTCCCAATCCGCTGGGAGCGCACGCTTCACCGTGCCTGAAAGCGCATACCTTCGTGTGCATCCTCTTTGCCGACTAAAGTCGATGCTCCCAGTATGTGCCAGCGAAAGCTGGCGCTCCGGAACAGCTCCTGCCTTCATTTTCCACATTTCCACACGGTGTGGAAACTGTCACTGAACAGCTATAAACCGGGTTTCGGAAACGGGCGAAGGAAACACGGAAGTGAGCTTTCAATCTGTGGATGTTTTTTAGCCAGGCAACTTTTCTGCTGCTCGCAACTTTGCGCTGCGGGCACGGGGATTCCGGGCAATCTCTTCCGGCGATGGGACAATTGGGCGCTTCGTAAGAATTCGCAGTTGCGGCTGGACGGGTTCCCACGTTACATAAGGATTATCCTCCGTGGGACGGCGGGCCCGGGCATACTCACGAAAAACCATCTTGACAATTCGATCTTCCAGAGAATGATAGGAAATAACAACGATCCGCCCCCCCGACTGCAACTGCGGAATAATGCACCGCAGCGTTTCCTCCAGCACCTGCAACTCTTCGTTGACGGCAATGCGGAGAGCCTGAAAAATACGCGACAATGTTTTCCGCAACCGCGCTTTGGGCACGACAGCGGCAACGGTATCTCGCAGATCAAATGTCGTGCGAATAGGCGCTTGCTGTCGGCACTGCACAATTGCTCGTGCAATCTTCGCTGCTAACGGCTCTTCGCCGTAGATCCGAAAAATGCGGATCAATTCCTGCTCGGAGCAGGAGGCGAGGAGGTCTTCTGCCGGCTGGCCGTGTGGACCGAAGCGCATATCCAGGCGGGCGTCCACACGGTAACTCCATCCCTTCCTCCCAACATCCAGTTGGTAGGAAGAGACCCCGAGGTCCAGCAGAAGACCTGCGAGAAACGGGGCCTTCCGTTCCTCTTGTATGCTGCATGCCTTACGGTAGGAGGCGTGAATCAGGATGAGGCGTCCAGCAGCAATTTCCCGGGCAAAGCGGCGCTGACAATGCGCGATGGCATCTTCATCCAGATCAAACCCGTACACTTTGCCACCGGGTTGCAACCGCTGCAAAATCGCTGCGGTATGACCGCCCCCGCCGATCGTTCCGTCAACATAGATCCCGGTGGGATCGGTCACCAGCAGCGCAACCGCCTCCTGCAGGAGTACTGGCTGATGGAATGCCCCCCCGACATCCTGTGTGCCAGCTCCTGCCTGTTTTTTCAAAGAACGCTCGCCCCGCTGCCTGCTCATACTCACGTCTGTCTATCCGCCGTCTCGCTACTGCCTCTACAACAAATCTCGATCCAGATGCTCGCCCATCACTTTTTCTGCAATTTGTGCAAAAGCCTTTTCCTGCTCCGCAACCTGCTGCTCCAGCTCTTCTGGATTCCACAGTTCCAGATGATCCATCATTCCCACAATAGTCACCCGATCCGTAATGCCTGCAAACTCCATCAGCCGTCTGGGCAACATAATCCGATTCTGCCGATCCAATTGCACATCCTCGCTCCACCGTAGCAGGGAGCGCAGGAACAGGCGATCTTCCGCATTAAAAGGATTCAATTCTGCCAGCCGCTGTTCATACCGCTTCCACACATCCAGTGGATAGGCAACAATACAGCGGTCAACGCCGCGGGTCAGGACAAAGGTGTCATCTGCCTCAGGCGACAATTGCCGCCGCACCTTCGCCGGAACGCTAACCCGCCCCTTATCGTCAACGGAATATGTTTCCTGTCCCTTAAACATTCCCGATCTTTTGTTGCCCTTCCTGCTCCATCCGACCCTGACCTATCCACCTGCGCCTCGCTACCCTACATTTTCTCCCACTTTCTCCCACCAACACGAGCGCAAAACAACAAAACCCGCAATTTTTCTGCAAATTTCCCCGCTAAATGGGGCTTTTTCCCTTCGGACCACCTCCATTTTTTGCGATTTTTGCTAAAAATCGCAGATTTTGGGTGACTTTATTGTAATTATTCCTCGTTTACAAAACCACCACTGCTCCTGTTACCGGAATATCCCGGATGAGCTTTTCTTATGCTGAAAATTTGTTCAGTATCCATTGCGGGACAGCTTTTGATACTGAGAAAATTTTCAGTAGTTGAATCAGCATCGCCGCCGAAAACCTCGCGGCTGAAGGCATCCACTTACTCGATGAGAACCGTTGCGCAGGCGTACCTGCCGCAGGCTGCAAAAGACATTTCAGTGTCAATAGCCAGTAGATAACATCCCCGATATTGACGGACCTGGCATCGTACAATACGACTGGGGATCCGATCTCCTGATTATGCCGGCACTATAATTCGATCGTGGCGCAGCTCTAACCGACGCCTTTCTGGATCCAGCGTCACCGGCACACCAAATGGCAAAGGGCGAGACGGCAGGTGGTGCCCGTAGTTGATCCCATAGAGCGTGGGGAGATCAAAAAACGCAATCACCTGAGACAGTACTTTTTGCATTGCTGCTTGCTCAGCATCTCTCCACTGAAAACGTCCCAGGAGCAATCCTGAAAGTGGCATTCGGGCAAGCCACAGTTGGCGGAACAGGCGATCAATTCGATAGGGAGCTTCGTTGACATCTTCAAAGCATCCCACGACCGGAACATTCTGCGGAAGAAAAGCGGTGCCACACAACGCGGCAAACAGCGTTAAGTTTCCGCACAGCAGAAACCCCTGAGCACTGATCGAACCTTGCCCTTGGCTTTCGGGAAACTCCATCGCTGCGGGCGGCTTTCCCGTCACGAGCTCCCAGAAAAACTGCTCTTCTGCCGTTCCCTCGATCGCTGCCAACTGGTACGGAAAGGGTGCCGAAACGGTAACCAACTGTGCCGACTGAAACAATGCAATTTGCAAAGCTGTCAGGTCTGAAAAACCAACGAATAGTTTCCGCGTTGCAGCAATGCGTTGATAATCAAGCAGGTGGAGCAGGCGCATACTTCCGTAGCCACCCCGAAGCGAGAAAATGGCATCAATGCCGGGGTTCTCGAAAAAAGATTGCAGTTCCTGTGCACGCCCGCGATCCTGCTGTGCAGAAAATGCTCGAGATGTTTCGAAGCAACTGGGTCCAACTGCCACCCGATATCCCAGTTGCTCCAGATATCGCACTGCTTTATCAACATCATCTGCCGACCGCGGTGGCGACGCAGGAGCTACCAAGGCAATCGTGCCACGGGATGGCAGCGGTCGATACCAGTAAACCTGCTCCATTCCATTGCCTTTCAGATTTTCGTTTTCTGGAGCGCGACGAACGATTCAGCTATGGAACAACTTAATCTGCGAATTTGTTCAACCCTGCTGAGCATTGGCTTCAGCAGGGTCGTGTGGTTCACAAAGGGTTTTTCCGACACTCCGCAAACGCTACTCCTGTCACGGAGACCCCTGCTCCTCATTTTTGCTCTGGTTATCGCTGGATGCCACTGCCTTTTCCAGCGCGTTTAACTGGAACTGTACCCGCAGCAGGAGTACAAGCACCACCAATGCGATCAATGCCAGCAGGGACGCGTACGGAGCAGCCGTCTGCTGTGCGTGGAGCAGCACAGCAATCAAGAACGTCAGGGTTCCCAGCCAGATCCAGCGCCATCGAACGAGATGCTGACGTCGGCGACGGTATTCCAGTCGGGTAAGCGGCACATCTCGATCAGGATGGTGGAAGCGCTCCAGTTCCCGCGCAATTTCTTCCATCGTATATCCCCGCCGTAACAACTCCTCCCGACACGCTTCCACGTATTCTGGCGGGAAGGAGTGGATATGCTGATAACGGAGCGCATTGAGCAGGCGATGATCCGACAGGCGGCGGACCTTGTCGCGATACGAACGCACGATCAGTAGCGCTTCACCACTGTTTGAACAAAAAGCCAATAAACAGCAGCGGCAACAGCGGCGAAAAAAAGCAAAGCAGGGAGAATTCCGAATTCATCCCCGATGACCACCAGCGTAATAGAAAAGAAAAAGGCAAAAATGGTGATGATAATGCTCCGAACAAACAGATCGACAAAATGCACCATTACCGTTCCCCCATTACTGATACACAAACTCAAACCGATTTGCACGCTTCCGCACCCCGTGCACCACATTGAGCGGGATATACTTGCGGCCATCGGTAACGTACCGCTCAAATTCTTCAGGGAAGGTGCGCACAAAACCTCGCACTGCCCACGCCGCCGCATCACCTAAGGCACAAATGGTATGTCCTTCGATCTGATCTGACACCGACGCCAGCAGCTCAAGATCGCGGCGCGTTCCTTCGCCACGCAGGATGCGCAACAGCGTTTTTTCCAGCCATCCGCATCCTTCCCGGCAGGGCGTACATTGCCCGCAGGACTCGTGGTGGTAGAAATGGGCAATCCGCCAGGTAACTTTGACCAGGTCTGTATCCTCATCCATTACGATAATGCCGCCGGTACCAATGTGGGTTCCCAACTGTTTGAGCGATTCTTCATCCATCCGCACACCTTCAATGGAATCCCCGCGCAATGGGGGCATCGAACTACCACCGGGGATGACAGCCTTGACTTTTTTATCTCCCGGCACACCACCGCAGACATCATAGATAATTTCCGTGAGCAGGGTACCGGTTGGTAATTCATAAACGCCGGGGCGCCGAACGTGTCCGCTGACGCCATAGAGCAGTGTTCCGGGATGTCCCGGCGCTCCAATCTTACTATATGCTTCTCCCCCCATTCGCAAAATCGCTGGCACCGCCGCTATCGTTTCCACATTATTGATCGTTGTTGGCATCCCCCACAATCCGCTTTGCGCTGGAAATGGAGGTTTGTTCCGCGGGTATCCCCGATTTCCCTCCAGCGAACTCATCAGTGCTGTTTCTTCTCCGCAAATGTAGGCACCCGCTCCTTTGTGCACCACAATGTCGATGCTATACGGATGTCCGAATGTTTGCTTCATCTTTTCACCGGCAAATCCCCGATCGTATGCCGTCTGCACCGCCTGTTCCATCAGGCGTACCCACTTGTGGTATTCCCCGCGGATGTAAATGTATGCAGTGGTAATACCCATCGCATAGCCAGCAATCAGAATACCTTCAATGAGCTGAAAGGGATTGTACTCAAAAATCTGGCGATCCTTGAACGAACCGGGTTCGGATTCATCTCCATTGACCACCAGATACTTCGGCTTATCCGTATCCTTCGGCATAAAACTCCATTTCAAACCGGTTGGGAAACACGCTCCTCCCCGTCCTCGCAACTTCGATTTCTTCACTTCTTCTATCACTTCCTCCGGCGTCATCGAAATTGCCTTGCGATACCCTTCAAAGCCTCCGTGCTGCAAATACACATCCAGTTGATGGAGGTTCGGAATGTCCGGCAGAATTAACTTCGGCGTTTCACTCATCCTCAAATCCAGCGCTTGTCCTTCTCTTTTGTGAAGCTACAAAACTACGAAAAAACCGCAAAACAGGGAGGACGCAACAGGCACCGGCGCCACCTGCTCCGGGCTTCTTTGATCGCTCCAAATTCCGCCGTACCCGCCAGCCTCTTCGCCCTCCCTGACACTACAACTGATGGCGACGACAATGGCAGTGATGGCGATGGCGCCATCTTCTTCCCCTTTCCTGACACCGCAACCCGCCGATTTTCACAGGCTTCCAGCGTAATCCATCGGGACAGAGCACAAAGATTGTCAATTTTCAGTACCAGAATTGCCTTGCTTGTTGAAATGAAAAATTTTCGTAACTTAGCGTACTGAAAAATGAAGAAATGAGTGCAATGGTGTTCCACAAAACTGGAGAGCCGCAATGCAAGAAATCCGCTACCGCAATCTTGTGTTGGTTGCGATTCTCTCTGTTGTCACTGCTGGCATCTACCTGATCTACTGGTTCGTACGCACAAAGTCAGAGTTAAATTCCCTGGGCGCAAAAATCCCCACAGCGTGGCTTCTCCTTCTCTTCCCCATCGGCACCCTTTACTGGCTGTACAAATATGCAGAAGGAGTCCATCTAACTGTCGGCAAAGATAACGCCCCATTACTGTGGTTCTATTTCATCCTTTCCTCCTTCGCCTTCAGCGTTGTTGCGCCTCTAATCGTTCAGGAACGGCTCAATCAGGTTGCATCGGGAGAAGCAGGGATATAGATTCACCGGGTTCGTTGAAAAAGACAGCCATTGCGTCGCAGGCAACTGTTCAAAAAACAACAGCAACGAATCATCTCACCGTTTTCCTCGACAATTCTTCTGAGAATGTGCCAAACCGTGTCGTGCCTACGCTGCGTTCAGCAGACGCTCTATTCGCCGGAGAACAGATGTTCAGGCTCATCTCTCACATCTTGCTTTATCAAATTACGCTTTTCAGCTCAACACGTCTTCGGTTTGCAATCTTTTGCAAATCTTTCGCGCTATTTTAGATCCACAGGTGCACCGCTCCGACTATCATAATGTCTGCCTCCATCGTTCGTTGGTTGGCTTTTTCTGAAGAACAAGGATGAGTCTGGATGGAGCATTTGCTAACGCTGCAAGGCTTATGGAGCTTACTGACGCTGACTGCGCTGGAGATTGTTCTGGGTATTGATAACATTGTGTTCATCTCCATTGTGGTTTACCGCTTGCCGGAACAGCAGCGGGCAAAAGCCCGGATTATGGGATTGAGCCTGGCGTTGATCTTCCGCATCCTCCTACTACTGGCACTGTCGTGGATCGCTCATCTCACCCAGCCGCTGCTGACAATTCAGAATTTCACGTTGAGCTACCGCGACGTCATCCTCTGGGCAGGTGGATTGTTCCTGTTGGCAAAAAGCACCATCGAAATTCACAACCGGCTGGAAGGATCGGAAGAGTCTTTATCGCAAAAACTGGAAAGTGCTTCAATGGGCACAATTATCTTCCAGATTGTTGCGCTGGATCTTGTCTTCTCGCTGGATTCCATCATCACTGCCATTGGACTGGTAAACCACGTCTGGACCATTATTATCGCGGTCGTTGTGGCAATACTGCTGATGATGGCGTTTGCTGGCATCGTTGCGCGCTTCATTCACCGCCATCCAACATTGAAAATGTTAGCCTTAGCATTCCTCCTGTTAGTCGGTGTCTTGTTAGTACTGGAAGGCTTTCACATCCACGTTCCCCGCGGCTACATTTACTTTGCAATGGCGTTTTCCCTGTTTGTGGAATTGCTCAATTTACGGATGCGCAAGAAACGCTCGGTTGTTCCACTCCACGAGCCATACGGTTCCTTAGAAAATCCGGACCTCCGGCTCCAGCGAGATGCCAAAAGTTCGCCGAACTGAATCCTGTATGCGCTCAACAAGGGAAACAATTTCGTCACCGGAAGCGACGCCATAATTCACCACAATGGCAGCGTGGTTCGGGGAAATGCCAGCGTTGCCGATCCGCTTGCCTTTCCATCCACAGGTTTCGATGAGCCAGGCTGCCGGGATCTTCACCTGTCCCGACGGCAACGGGTAGCCGGGCATCGATGGGAATTCCTGGCGCAGTTGCTCCCATCGGGATCGGGGAAGTACCGGATTTTTGAAAAAGCTCCCTGCATTCGGTAGTTGCTGTGGATCTGGTAGCTTGCGGCGACGAATGCGGATGATTGTCTCCATTACCTCACGAGATGTCAGCGATGGTCGCTCCCGCAGTGCAGCCAGATCAGGATAGTGAAGCTGCGGCTTCGGCGAACGCGACAACTGCACCGTGATCTCAGTGATAATCCACCGATCGGGATGCTGTTTGAAAACGCTGCTGCGATAACCAAATTGGCAATCTTCCGGTGACAATTCCACTATTTGCCCGGCAACCGTATCATACGCTCGAACACTTTGAAGCACATCCTGAAGTTCAACACCGTAGGCACCAATGTTCTGAACAGGGGCTGCCCCAACATTACCGGGGATAAGGGCTAAATTCTCAATACCCCACAACCCAGCAGCAACCGTCCATTCAACGAATTGGTGCCACTGATAGCCAGCGGCAACCTGCACCAGAGGTCGTGCCCCATCAGCAAGGACACGAATGGTTTGCATTCGCAGATGCAGTATTGCAACAGGAAGTACGCCGGCACCACGAAACAGCACATTGCTCCCTTCTCCCAGCACCAGCCATGGAACGTTGCGGGACCGAGCGAAAGCAATCGCCTCCCCTATTTCCTCCTCACAATCAATGTCAATAACCCATCGGGCACGAACCGGCACCTGCAACGTTGTCTTGATCGCCTGTTGTTCCTGTATTTCCATCCGTTCTTTCTTCCATCTACTCTGGCAATCGACGAAATGGTGTCGCTGAATGTTTCGTCAACAGGGCGACGAACAAAAGACAACAGAGGTTGACGATGTCCCGGAAAACACACGATGCGTACAAATTGCTGCGCACAGCAGAGCAGCTTCAGGAGCAGGGGAAATTCGCAGAAGCGGAGCGGTATTACCGACAGGCGGGTCAACTGCTTCCTCGATCGGACATTGACCATCGCCTTGCGGTCCACTTAGGACGCGCCCACTGCTTTCGCCTCTTAGGGCAATTCGGCAAAGCACTCCAGCATTACCGGTGGGCTGCTCGTCTGGCAACCCGACTGGAAGATGCAGAAGCAGCCACAGATGTGCTGACCGGACAGGCAATGTGCTATCGAGCGCTTGGCGATCTTCCCAGAGCCCTGAGGTTGTTCGACCGCCTACTGGAACAGTACTTCCACGACGGTGATGCCGAAGGATATGCGTATACTCTGTGGGCGTCGGCTGGCGCGCTCCGCTTTTTCGGCGACTTAGCTGGTGCCTACCACCGATTTGAAACCGCTCACCAGTTATTCCGGGAACAGCGGAATGCGGAGGGAATTGCTTACACGTTGTGCGGGCTGGGTGGCGTTTCTCGACTGCGAGGAATGCTCGATGAATCTTTCGCTTTTTACTCCGAAGCGAACAAGCGGATGCGGCGGCGCAAAGATCAATTCGGTACCGCCTATTCTTACTGCGGCATTGGCAATGTCCATCGAATGCGTCAGGATTTTTCAAAAGCACTCCGTTACTTTGCGAAAGCAGGGGAACTGTACACAGCACTGAACGATCGGGTAAGCTACGCCTACACGCTCTGGGCAGAAGCAACCATTTACAAAATCCAGCAGCAGTGGGAGCGCTATCGGCATACCTTAGCACGGGCGACAGCATTTTTCCGGGCAACGCGGGATCCCCGCGGCAAGGTATACAGTGCCCTGACGCGAGCAGAAGTAGCACTGATCAAGCAACAGCCGCGCCAATTTGAGCGATATTGGTCGAAGGCATCCAAACTTGCGCAGCACCACCAATACCGATACGAACTGCAACACGCCCGCTTACTTCGAGCACTCCAGACCGATGCTCCTATCGAACCCATTCTTCAAAAATATGCGGAACTGGGCGTTGTTCGCATCCCGTGGGATCCGGAACTCCCACTAAATCTGCCATAGGCGTTCCTGTCAACCAGCAGGCAACTCAGCTTACAACCTCTACCAGAAGCTGTTACCTCCGCCGCTCTCAGCGTATCACACAAAAGCAGTATTTGAGCGCTAAGATCTACGCCGGGATGTGCTTCCCCCGCTAACCGTGTCACACAAAAGCAAGAGACCTCCGCTTATAACTCCACCAGAAAGTGTCCCGCCTGAGAATCTTCAAACTGGAGCAATTGCAACGCTTGCAGCAATCGGTGTCGACCGAAGCGGGCAATGAAATACCAGGGTGTAATGCGACGCTCCTGCAACTGCATTTCCGGATAGAAATACCGGTGAGCTTTTTGCAAATGCGAAAGCTGTACTTCCAAACGGAACTTATAAGCCCGCCGCATTTTTGCCCTGAGAATTTCCAATTGCTTGAGCATTGCCGTTGTTGCTTTGTCCGCCGTTGCCTGCAATCCGGGATCGATCTCGGCTGCTGCCTGCTGAATCGGCTCCATTGTATGGCGAATTGCCTGTTCTGCTTCCACCAGTTGCCGTTCATACTGCTGCCAGTCGGTTGTTTGCAGCAGTTGAGCTTCAACATCTTCATACCGTTGCAGCAGGGATTCGTACGAAAGGGGCAATTTGCGCAGGCTGCGCCGCGCCTTGGGTTCCAGCAGCGTCACCGAGTATCGCAATTGCACTGCTGACATCGGAATGCCATAATCTTCAAAGACTTCCCGCAACTCTGCCCAATACGCCAGCTCTGATGGACCCAGAATGCTTAAAACCGTCGGCAGAATGGCATCCTGCACCAGCGGGCGCGATAACACTGTGGTGGTCAATCGCTCCGGCTGGGTCCTTGCCAGCTCCAGCAACTGGTCAATGGTGAACCGTTGCTCGCCAAGAGAGGCAAATTCTCCATCCCAGTGGAGCGATCTCCGCTCACCGTTGTGAAGTACAAACAGATTGAAGGCTTTCGGCTCTGCCTGTAACGTTACATTCCACCGCTGAAGCCACTGCTGATGGGTCTCGATAATCCGGCGAATTCTTTCTGGATGTTCCAGCTCTTTGATCAAAACAGTGGCAAGCAGTCCCCGCCGTCGGAGCACCGAAGCGCGGAGAAACAAAATTCCGGTATCCCCCAGCATCCATTGCATTTCCTGCAAAAACGCTTCCAGAAAAGGAGTACGATATCGGTACAAAGGTTCCAGAAGCCGAAGCGCTGCTTTGCGCTCTTCCGTGTGCGGTAGACAATGGTAAAACCGGCGAAGCGTATTGCGTGCCTGTTGCCCGAATACCCCTTCCGAAACAGGCGCTCGCGCCGGATGAGGTTCCCAATCCATCTGGAGTTTATGCAGTCGGAACTCTTCATCGTAGCTCCAGACGGTCGACACTTCCTCCCAATCACTGTCATTGTCATCCACCCAGAACACGGGAATAAAGTGGTACGCCGGAAATCGTTCCTGAAGCTGCCGCGCAGCCACTACTGTTGTCCAGACTTTCAGCAGCGTATACAAAGGACCGCTGAAAATGCCCGGCTGCTGTCCGGTGATGACAAACCGAACGGTGCGCTGCGTTTCTGCGCTGTGCATCATTGCCTGTTGTGCTTCCGTCAGCGACAGCGAAGCCATTGATTCCCGCAGCGCTGTCAGCACCTGATCCCAGAGGGTCCAATCATAGGGACGCTGGAGCACACTTTCTGGATCGGACTGGAGTTTTGCCGTTGCGGGGAATCGTTCCTGACGAAAAGCAGCAGAGCTTACAAACAACTGTGCTATTGGATGCCAACCCGGAATGGATGCAAACGGAAGCTTTCGCACGATTTCCATACCCTTATCGATCTCCCACTGCCATTATCAAAAGGGGGCAAAAACGAGCACAGCAATCAGCTCGTGCATCAGGGCTGCAACAATCGACGCAATTCTTCCGGCGATGAAGCACCAACCATCTGCAAAAAGTCCGTTTCGGAAATGATGGGAACGCCAAGCTGCTGTGCTTTTTGATACTTGCTTCCCGGATGATCTCCGGCTAACACATAGTCCGTTTTCCGGCTGACGCTACTACTCACCTTACCACCCAATTGCAGGATGATCGCTTTCATTTCTTCCCGCGAAAAGTGAGGCAACGTGCCGGTCAGCACAAATGTTTTTCCAGCCAATGGCAGCTCGGTTGTAACCGGTGCTTCTTCGGGTAAGCGCTGCATATTTACTCCTGCTACTTTCAGCCGCCGAATGATCTCCAGATTCTTGGAATCATCGAAGAAATCCCGGATGGCACGAGCTGTTCGCGAGCCAACGCCGTAGATCGCCATCAGTTCCTCAAAAGACGCTCGGCGCAAAGCTTCCAGAGAATCATAGCGATGGACCAATAATCGAGCAGTTTCGATGCCAACAAACCGGATGCTCAATCCAAAGATCAACCGATGGAGCGGGCGATGTTTGCTGCGCTCAATTGCCTGCAACAAATTTTCAACTTTTTTCTCCCCCCATCCTTCCCAGTGCACCATTGCATCCCGGTGCTGATGAAGGTCATAGATATCCGCCACATTGTGCAACAAGCCGCGGGTCACCAACTGATCCACGATTTTTTCGCCCATCCCCTCAATGTCCATCGCATTTCGGGACGCAAAGTGTGCGATCCGCCGACGAATTTGCCAGGGACATTCAGCGTATTCGCAGTAATAATCTGCTTCGCCGGGATACCGATGCAGCGGCTGGCGATTTTCGCACGGACAGATTCGGGGAAATTCAAATGGTTGCGCATCCGGAGGGCGCTTTTCCAGCACCACTCCCACAACCTTTGGGATCACTTCCCCACCCTTTTCAATGATGACGGTGTCGCCAATGCGGATATCCAGACGTTTGATGTAATCCTCATTGTTTAATGTCGCCCGCTGCACCACTGTCCCGCCAAGGTGAACGGGCTGGAATACCGCTACGGGTGTGACTTTTCCGGTTCGTCCCACTTGCAGCACAATATCCAGGAGTACACTTTGCGCCTGCTGCGTACTGTATTTGTACGCAAATGCCCATCGGTAGAATTTGCCGACGGTGCCCAACCGTTCCTGCTGTTCAATCGAATCAACTTTAATCACGATGCCATCGATGTTAAATGGGAGCTCAAACCGTTTGGTTTCCCACTCATCAATGAAGGCAAAAACCTCATCGATGGTGCTGCAGACCCGGTAGTGAGGCATCGCAAAAAATCCCATAGCGGCCAAGATTTCCAGTGCCTGGTGCTGATATTGAACCTGAACGTCTGGCTGTCGAGAACGCAGATAGTAAGCAACGAACCGGATGGGGCGACGCGCCACCTCCTTAGGATCCTGCAATTTCAACGATCCGGCTGTCAGGTTGCGCGGATTGGCAAACGGACGTTCCCCTCGGGCTTTCCGTTCCTCATTGAACTGGAGGAAATCATCGTTGTTCATATAGGCTTCGCCGCGAACTTCAAATCGGTGAAATGGTACACCATCGACAGAAACAACATTGACCCGAAGAGGAATCGAGCGAATCGTTCGAACGTTCGGAGTAATATCCTCCCCAACTTCCCCTGTGCCACGGGTCACACCGTGCTGGAGGCGAAAATCCTCATAGATCAAACTTAATCCCACACCATCGAATTTCAGCTCTGCAACATACTGGTACGGCTCGTCCCCCAGCAGTTCCCGAATTCGCCGATCGAAATCCAGCACTTCTTCCCGACTATACGTATTTTCCAGTGACAGCATCGGTACTTCGTGCGGAATCTCCGGGAATTCCTTCGTCAACTCAGGGCTGATCCGTTGCGTTGGCGAATCCGGAGTTACAAACTGGGGAAACTGCTGTTCCAATTCGATCAGTTCCCGCATCAGCGCATCATACTCTTCATCCGAGATAATTGGCTGCGCCTTCACATAGTAGAGGTAATCGTGCTTCCGAATTTCCTCTCGCAATTCCTCGATGCGCTTGCGAGCTTCCTCTGGGGTTAATTGCTCTTTTGCTCGAACGGGAAAAGGAACCGAAAGCTGCTCTGTTTCCTGAGAGGCTCTGGTTGACTGATTCTCTCGCTCCGTCATCCAATCAATAAACCGCTCGTAGGCCTCCTCGCTGAAACGCAGGCAGGGAATCGCCTCGGTATCAAGCGTGTCTTGCTGGGCTCCCACTGATTCAGGACGAAGTTCAT
>JALWUI010000035.1:9309-9930 GCA_027082775.1 Candidatus Kapaibacterium sp. | reverse complement strand
CTCTGGTTTACTGGTGCTCTCGCTCCGTCATCCTGCTTCCTTATGTTAGTTGCATCGACAACTTGGAAAAGTAGACCACATCGCCATCCTGGATTTTTTGTTGCAGGAATCGAACGACCGGATGTTCCGGCTCCAGAGATGACAACACTGCGGCAATAGCTTCTAAGTCCTGCACCAGCATTGCATCTGCTAATTGAGTTTGCACTTCTGGCGGTAGCGCATTGAACCACTGCTGGATTTCTTCGATTGCGACAGCCGTCTCACTTTCAACGGGCTGCTCTTCAGCTTCAACCAATTCGATGGAGGTTTTCTCCCGCAACAACTGAACCAAATCTTGCAATTTGAACGGCTTATGAAGGACAGCATCAAAGCCAATTTGCAACAATTCTTCATCGGAAAGCTGTAACACACTGGCAGTAATCCCGATGATCGGCAGATGTTCTGCCCCTCGTTCCTGCTCTGCTGAACGGACCCGCTTTACCAGCTCAATGCCATTCATTTCAGGCATCACGATATCGGTCAGGACTACATCAAATGCGTGCTGCGGATCCTGTATCAGTTTCCACGCTTTCCAGCCGTCCTCTGCTTCGACGCAGGTAATATTCATCCCGGCACGGAACT
>JALWUI010000035.1:0-9299 GCA_027082775.1 Candidatus Kapaibacterium sp. | reverse complement strand
ATCGTCAACGATCAAGACAGTAGCAGGCTTGGCGACCGTTAACCGTCCCTTGGGAGACTCCACCGGAGCAGCCGCTGGACGCTCTTTGGTTCCATCAGCTATGGGTGTTTTGAGCGGAAGATCAAAGAAAAACACGGACCCTTCTCCGACCTGGCTTCGCACCTGCAACCGCCCCCCCATAAGAGCGACGAGTACTTTCGAAATGGTCAATCCCAGGCCAGTTCCCTCACTGACCATTGCTTCTACTTGATGGAACGGTTCCATAATCTTTTCCAATTGCTCTTTCGGAATGCCGCGGCCAGTATCTTCCACCTCCCACCGAATCCGCGGCCTACCCTCCGAATCCGTCACCTGTCGAACCCGGACGGTGATTCCTCCCTGTGCCGTGAATTTAATTGCATTACCAATCAAGTTAATCAGCACCTGGCGCAATTTCTGCGCATCGGCAACGATATACTGTGGCAACTGGGGATCAACCTCAAATTTTAACCACAAGCCTTTCTCCTGACACCGCAGGTGAAACATTCCCCGCAGATCCTCCACAAACTGTGCCAGTTCGATATCAACAGGCAACAACTGAATCTTGCCAGCTTCGATTTTGGATAGATCCAGAATGTCATTGATCATTTGCAGCAGGTGATTACCGCTGCGATACATTGTTTCCACATACTCCCGCTGCTTCGGCGAGAGGTTTGGATCCTGACGGAGAATCTGGGCAAAACCCAGGATAGCGTTCAACGGTGTTCGCAATTCGTGTGACATACTGGCTAAGAAAGTAGATTTTGCCCGATTTGCCTGCTCAGCAGCATACCGTGCTTCGGTAAGCTGTTGCAGTAGCTTGATGAAGATATACTGCAGATGGAGCGTGCCTTCCAAAATCCGAACCAACGAAAACAGTCCTTCTTCCAACGACTGTCGGGAGCGTGCCAGCTCCAGATGGCGTTCGATCCGCGCTAAAAGTTCTGTTTCATCAAAGGGTTTGGGGACATAATCATCGGCACCAGCTTGAAACCCCTGTACCTTAGTTTCTTTATCCGTGAGCGAGCTGATGAACAGGATCGGCCGTTCCTTGAACTCTTCCTTCTTCCGCAGTTCCCGACACAATTGCAATCCATTGCCATCGGGTAACTCAATATCCAGAAGCAATAGATCAGGTACTTCCTGATCTAAAATCCGGCGCGCCTCTGCTATGGTGGAAGCAAAGAGCAACTGGTAATCCTGTCGCTCCAGGATATACTCCAGATGTTCCCGGAACATTCGGGAATCTTCCAGTACAAAAATGCGGGTATCTGAATGGTGTTCTGCCCCCCGTAGCCGCTCTAACAACATCTGGGTGGAACGTTCCATTTCGGTGACAATGTCCTCAACCTCCGGAACATACTGAGCATCCAACTGTGCTGACTGCTGGTGCAATCGTTCGTGTAAAGTCTGCAACTCCCGCAATAAACTGGCGATTTCCGCTACCAAGGTTCCTTGGGTAATATGCGTATCCACAACCTGAGGTTTGGGCTTTTCTTGTTCTGCAGCTACAGGTGTTGGAGGTGATTGCGCTATATGCTTTGACAATCGCTCCAGTTGATGATGTATACGACGCAAATTCTGCAACGTAGACTGAATATGCTTTCCAACCGAAGTGCTCCATTGCTGATAAACCTTCGATAACTTGCCAAATTCGCGAGTATACGCCAACAGCTTATCCACATCGCGCTCCAGAGGGCTGAAAAATCCCCGGAACAACTGTGTCTGCTGGCGAAAGAGCCGCTGGAATTCAGCTCCTTGCTGCTGCAACGCGTCCATAATCTGCTGCTGGAGTAGATCTCGCAATTGAACTACCTCTGCTTCCAGTTGCTCAAAGTCACAGTGTTGCTTTTGAGTCTGTTCCAATAGTCCCGAAACTTGTCGGGCAACTCTGGATAAGGCTTCCTGCTGGGGCTCCAGCATTTGAGATTGCTTTTGCTGAGTGCTTATGGTAGCAGTATACCATTGTTCCAACTGGCGCTGAAGTGCACTGACCTGGTGAGTTGATCGCTCCAGAAGCCGATCGGTGTGTTTGTTCAGAAGCTGCTCCAACGCTTGCTGATGCTGCACCTGCAATTGTTGTACCCACTGCCATTGCTGCTCCAATTGAGTTGCTACGCGCTGTTGTTGCTGCTGAAGCTGCTGAAGTTGCTGTGATAGATGCTCAATCTCCGCTTGCTGTGATAGAGAATCCCTCAGTCCATCCAACCGTTGATGGATCTGTTCAGCAAATTGCTTCCAGCGGTGATACAATCCAATCCCGAAGGCTACGAGGACAAGGCTACTGAGAATCAGAATCACTTCCATCGGTACACTCATAGGATTGTTCAGACTTCCCTACATCCGTTGGTAGCCGTTTCGGCAAGGTTATCGTAAAGGTCGTTCCCTCCCCCTCTGTACTCTGAACATCTATGGTTCCTCCGTGCAACTCCACAAATCCCTTGATGATTGGCATTCCCAATCCGGTCCCCTTTTCCCCTTCTGTTCCCGGACGCTGATGGGGACCAAATTTCTCAAACAAATGGGGAAGCATCTCCTCCGGAATTCCAATCCCCGTATCAGACACCTGGAGTTGCACGGTATCGCCGCAATCTTTGATGCGTAGTGTTACCGTGCCTCCCGGATGCGTAAACTTGATCGCGTTCGAAAGCAGATTGTTGATCACCTGCGCAATCTTTGCAGCATCGATGACTGCTGGAACGTAGGAATTGGAAAAATCTGTTCCTAAATGCACCTTCTTTGCCGAAGCGTTCATCTGCAAAAGTTCTGCGCTCCGCTGGGCAATGTCTATCACATTGACTTCCGACAAGTTCAGCGTAAACTTGCCAGATTCAATTTTGGCTACATCCAGCAAATCGTTGACCATTGCCAGTAACTGTTGAGCAACCTCGCTGAGCACTTTCCCAAATTCCTTGACCGATTCCGGATCGCTTGCAATATCGTCTCGCTGTAACAAATCCCCTAAATTCGCCAATGAAGAAAGCGGCGAGCGTAGATCGTGAGAGATCACCCGAAGGAATTCGTCCTTTGCCTGATTAGCTTCCCGCAGTTGGTTGATCGTATGCTCCAGCGATTTCCGAAGCCAGGACAACTCCAGATGAGTATTGATTCGGGCAACCACTTCTTTCTCCATAAAGGGCTTGGTAATGTAGTCGACCCCTCCAACTTCAAACCCTTTGACTTTTGCATCAACATCTGCCAGGGCACTCAAAAAGATAATCGGAATATCCTGCCACTCCTGTCGGCGCTGGATAATTCCTGCCACGGTGTAACCATCCATTTCAGGCATCATAATGTCCAGTAGGATAAGGTCTGGTTTGCGACGCTCTAACAATTTCAGAGCAACTTTCCCTGACGGCGCTACCATTACGTCGAAATCGTTTCGGCGCAGGATTTCGGAAATGGTATTCAGGTTTTCCTCAACATCATCGACCGCTAAGATCAACGGTTTTCCTACCCGCATTCTACCGTATATCGCCTTGTTGAACAAAGTACTCCTTTGTTAGCTTCACAATCACCCCACTCAACCCAATCAACCCAATCAGGTTGGGAATTGCCATCAATCCGTTCATAATATCAGCAAAGGTCCAGACGATGTCCAGATGCACAATTGCACCTATCAACACTGCCACCACAAATGCAAAACGATACGGTTTGACCACCTTCTCTCCCAGCAAATACTCAAAGGCTTTTTCTCCATAATAGCTCCATCCCAGAACCGTAGAATAGGCAAAGAGGACCAGTCCCAGCGTTACGACCAGATCTCCCCACTCACCGGGAAGCGCCTGCTGAAATGCCATTGCTGTCAACGGAGCACCAGTTTCACCCGTTGTCCAACTGCCAGTAACCAGAATCACGAAACCGGTCAGGCTGCATACAATGATCGTATCGATGAACGTTTGGGTCATCGACACCAATGCCTGCGTCACCGGATGGCGCGTTTGTGCTGCCGCGGCAGCGATCGCCGCGCTGCCCAATCCCGATTCGTTCGAAAACACTCCTCGCGCTACGCCCATCCGGATAGTCAACAACACCGTTGCGCCGGCAAAGCCACCGGCGGCTGCCGTAGGAGAAAAAGCGGACTGGAAGACCAGCGCGATCACTGCCGGGATTTCCGAAATATTCAATGCAACGACCCATAAGGCACCGATCATATAAACTACGATCATAAACGGAACCAGCACCTCGGTCACACGGGCAATGCTGCGAATACCCCCCAAGATAACCAGTGCCGTCGCTATTGCCAGCACGATACCTGTTATCTCAACGGGTATTGAAAACGAATGCTGGAGAGCATCGGCAACGGAGTTGGACTGCACCATATTGCCGATCCCGAAAGCAGCAATGGAAGTAAACAGCGCAAAGAGCGTTCCCAACAATGGGGAGTTCAACCCTTTCCGCAAGTAGTACATAGGACCACCGCTCATCGTTCCCAGTGCATCCTTTTCCCGATAGTGCACCCCTAAGAGTGCCTCGGAGTATTTGGTCGCCATCCCTACCAGTCCAGTGATCCACATCCAGAACAGCGCCCCGGGACCGCCAAGGGCAATAGCGGTTGCAACCCCTGCAATGTTGCCCGTCCCAACGGTAGCAGACAACGCCGTCATCAGCGCCTGAAAATGGGAAATATCGCCAGCAGCACCCGTTTCTCGTCGCTTCACAAATGCCAGCCAGAGAGCATGACCCAATCGTCGAAACTGCAATCCCCGGAGCAAAAATGTTAAATACAAGCCAGTACCAACCAGTAGAACTAACAGCGGCGGTCCCCACACCCAACTGGAAATCTCATTGAGAACAGAACGGATCGTCTCCTGCATTGCCGCCGTCTACTTTGTTGAACCGACAGGGAAGAAATGCCCCAGAAATTCTCGCACAACCCTGCGATACGCCTGCGACCGGGGAAATTGTTTCCAGAGTGCTCGTGAGCCGTGCGCACCATCATTGGGCGGAACAAAGAATCGAACTTGCTGTCCTGAGCGAGTCGCCTGCTGAAAATGTTCGCAGAAATGGCGTTCCTGCGCTGCACATGTAATCAGCACCGGACACTGTACAGCAGCAAGATGTTGTGCTATAAAATTCGCCGGTTTGCCAAGCCGCACGAAATATTCTCCGGGGGAAAAAGCAATGACGCCATTAACTTGCTCTGGATGCAGTGCTGCTACCACCAGCGCTAAAGCTGCCGAATAAGAGCTCCCAACCAGAATAACCTGGCGTGCTTTGAACTGCTTACGGACATACTCAATTGCCGCTTCCATATCCTGCTGTGCATCCACATACGTTGTACCCAGCCCCTTTGCAACCGCCCGCTGATGGGTTTCATTCACCACGCCATTTACTTCGCCACCAGAGCGCAGATCAACCGCAATGCAGTTGTAACCGAGATCGGCAAACCACGGCATCGTCTCTCGGTACTCTCCCCGACTCCACCGGGCTTGATGACACAACACCAGCCACGGTGCTGTGGTAGAAGCTGCTCTGAGGACTTCTGCCGTTATCTGGAGTCCATCTCTGGATGGGAAAGTAATTTTTTGCGCTTTCTGTGCAGTTGCAACTGCGAGTGAAAGCATAAGAAGAATCGCTACACCCGCCGTCCGCTGCCACATTCTTGCCCGCTCCCCTTTGACTCACTAACTACTCACAGTAAAAATACGGAAATTTGTGGAATCGCAACATAAAATCCGGACGGATCGGATCTTGCATTGCTGTACAACGCTGACACAGAACGTTACGCAGCGTCGACGTCAGCGAACTGCTGGAGCAGCCACCGGGCGTATTGGAACAACGTTTTTTCCTGGAACTTCGGAACCTGGAGCTGTATGCCGATCGGGAGACGGTCAGCCGTAGTGCCGGCTGGCAAATTGATTGCAGGAATGGCTGCCAGGTTTGCCGAAATCGTAAACAAGTCGGCTAAATACATTGCGATCGGATCCTGAAGGCGTTCTCCCAGCCGGAATGGAGGAACAGGAGAGGTGGGGAGTAAGAAAAGATCGTTATCAGCGAAGATTTTTTCGTACCATTCAGCAAAAAATCGGCGTGCTTTCAGCGCCTTGCGGTAGTACGCGTCGTAGTATCCAGAGGACAGCACATAGGTTCCCAGCATAATCCGTCGCTTCACTTCCATCCCGAAGCCAGCCGATCGGGTTGCCGTAATAATGTCCTCGCCTTCTGCACGCAAACCATAGCGAATCCCATCATAGCGGGCAAGGTTGGAAGAAGCCTCTGCGGTGGCAATGATGTAGTAGGTAGCTACCAATGCGTCGCTGGCAGGAAACGCAACCGGGGTACATTGAACGCCCGCTCGTTGCAACTGCTCAACAATGGCTGCGTACCGTTGTCGGACCTGCTCCTCACACTGTGCCAGCGCCTGCTCATCCAGCACAGCAACCCGCTCTGGCATCCGGGACTCAACCGGGAATGTTGCGGTCGGCTCCAGCGGTGCCGAGGTGCTGTCGTGCGGATCATAGCCACTGATCACATCCAGCACCGCCGCCGTATCATTCAGCGAAGCTGCCAGAATTCCGATCTGATCCAGTGAGGAGGCAAAAGCAACCAGTCCGAAGCGAGAAATTCGCCCATACGTTGGCTTTAGACCAATAACCCCGCAGAAAGCAGCCGGCTGCCGCACCGATCCTCCAGTGTCTGAACCCAGCGCAACGTGGCACATTTCAGCAGCGACAGCAACAGCAGAGCCACCGGAAGACCCACCGGGAACGTATGCCTCATTGTGTGGATTACGAACCGCACCAAAAGCAGAATTTTCATTGGAAGAGCCCATTGCGAACTCGTCCAGATTCGTTTTGCCAATGATAATCGCTCCCGCTGCTTTCAGTCGCTGCACCGCTGTAGCGTCATACACCGGAACAAAATTCTCCAGAATCTTCGACGCACACGTGGTACGAATTCCCCGGGTGGAAATATTGTCCTTCACTGCCACAATCAATCCCTCCAGGGGACGAGCAGTCCCACGCTCAAACCGCTCATCTGCCTGCTCTGCCTGTTGCCGAAGCTGCTCAGGATCCGCAACGGTAATGAACGCGTTCAAATGCTGCTGGCTCTGGATCTGCTGCAGAAAGTGCTCCAGCTCCTCAACACATCGCCGCCTTCCTGCTTCCCGCTCTTTCCGGAATGTCTCATACGTCCGCATAACGCTCTGCTCCTCATTAACAAAACGCAAAGATACAGCAAACGGGGCGATCGCTGCTACGAACGTTCGAGCAAGGAACAGCGGACGGTGCTGCGTTCCCAATGCGCCAGCGACCGTCGACACTTTCAGCCAGCCGGGAGCGCACGCTTCAGTGTGCAAATTTTCCCCTCACCCTTACCCTCTCCCGCAGGAGAGGGAATTTTGTACCCGTAGGGGCGACCGGCTGGTCGCCCGCAGGGGCGAGCGCCGCTTCGCCCCTACCATTGCGCTGGGAACGCACACTCCAGTGTGCATTCACTGGGAGCGCACGCTTCAGCGTGCACCTTCTTTGCCGGCTAAAGCCGGCGCTCCCAGTTACTGGGAACGCACGCTTCAGCGTGCCTAGGAGCGCACACTCTTAGGCGTGCATCCTCTTTGCCGACTAATGTCGGCAACCCCAGAGGGAAGAACCGAATGGAGGGTGTGCGGAAGGAGGGACTCGAACCCTCACGGGTGTGACCCCACTGGATTTTGAGTCCAGCGCGTCTACCAATTCCGCCACTTCCGCATAGGAGTGGGCAGAGGGAGATTCGAACTCCCGCCCTCCTGCTTGTAAGGCAGGCGCTCTGGACCAACTGAGCTATCTGCCCACTGTGCGGTGTGCTAAGACGAGCAATCCCGTTGCTTGTTATAGCTGCACTGTCTGTTCGTTCATCTGTTCCAGATTCCGAATGATTTCTGCCAGGCACTGCCCGGCTAACATCCCGTCGATCACCCGATGGTCGTACGTAATGGAGATGTACACCATATGCCGCACAACGATCAAATCATTACCCTCGATTTCTTTGACCACCGGACGTTTATGGATTGCCCCAACGCCAATGATTGCCGTTTGTGGCTGGTTGATAATTGGCATTCCGAAGAGCGTCCCAAAGCTTCCGACGTTAGTCAGCGTAATGGTACCACCGCTAATGTCATCCGGATTGAGCCGTTTGGAGCGCGCTCGCTCTGCCAGATCCGTAATAGCTCGTGCCAGACCGGTAATGTTAAGCGCATCGGCGTCTCGAACCACCGGAACAATCAAATTCCCATCGGGCAACGCCGTTGCAATGCCAAGGTTGATATGTTTGTGCCGAATGATGTATTTCCCTTCCACACTCACATTGACACCGGGATACTTTCGCACTGCAGCAGCAACGGCAGCGGCAAAGAAAGGAGTGAATGTCAGTTTGATGCCTTCCCGGCGCTGGAATTCCTCTTTGTACTTCTCCCGAACCTTAACAATACCAGTCACATCAGCTTCACCAATGCTGGTGGCATGCGGCGAGGTCATCTTCGACCGCACCATATGTTCAGCAATCAACTGGCGAATGTGATCCATCTTCACAATTTCAACATCGGTGCCGTATTTCTTGTGAATTTCCTCTGTATCCACTTCTGCGGCAACTGCTGGTGCTGGTGGTGCTGTTGGTTGTGGCGCCGGCTGTGGTGGCGCTGCCGGCTGCGGTGCCGGTGCCGCCGGTTGCGGTGCTGGTGCCGGCTGTGGCGCTGCCGGTGCTGCGGGTTGTGGCGCCGGCTGTGGTGCTGGGACCGTCCCAGCTTTTTTCTGCTCAATGTATTTCAGCAGGTCGTGTTTGGTAACCCGTCCCCCTAATCCTGTTCCCGGAATTCGCTCCAGCTCCTCCAGCGTAATGCCTTCCTTTTTCGCAATGGTCCGGACCAATGGAGAGTAGAAGCGCTTGCCCGTTGTTCGAGGAATCTCAACGGTGTGCCCATTACCCGTAACCGGAGCCGGTGCTGGCGGTTGCGGCACTGGCTGCGGTGCCGCTGGTGCCACTGGCTGTGGTGCTGGTTGTGGTGCTGGCTGTGGTGCCGATGGCGCCGCCGGTTGCGGTGCTGGTGCCGGCTGTGGCGCTGCTGCTGGCTGCTCGGCTGCACCCGTTGCCGCTGCTCCGCCTTCGCCGGTCGCAATCAGTGCGATCACCTTGCCAACTTCGACGGTTTCGCCTTCCTGCGCTAAGATCTTCACTAACGTCCCACCGGCGGGCGCCGGAATCTCCGTGTCCACTTTGTCCGTGGAGATTTCCAGCAACGGCTCATCCCGCTCCACTTTCTCCCCTTCCTTCTTCAACCACGACAAAATCGTCCCTTCCTGCAC